>JALZOE010000003.1 GCA_030857325.1 Acidobacteriota bacterium | reverse complement strand
GGTCAAGGCGCGGCAATCGGCGCGGCGGTCGGAGCCGGAGCCGGAGCCGGAACGGTTATTCTGCAAGGACGCGGAGACGTAAATTTGGCTCCCGGAACCGAGATAGCTATTACCTCGACCTCGCCGAATAACTTGAATCAAAACCGGTAATATCAAATTACCTTGTAAAGGTGGAAAAAGGGATGAATTTCGGTTCGTCCCTTTTTATTTTGATACATTGGAATGTTTCGATTTAATGCACTTAATTTATATTTATCCGCTACAATCTAAAGGACACAATAAAGAAGCGGTAAACTTATGGCACGTATTTTGATAAACAAAATAACGAAAACAAATTTAATTTCGTATTTATAAAACGATTTAACAGCCAAACCGTTTGACTTCAGCAAGCTGAATCGGGAATTTTTCTAAAATCAAGGATAATATAAGGAACGAGCAGGCAATTTTGTCTTTACTCGACAAGTAATAAAAAAATGGAAGCCGACAAAAAAACAAAGTATTCGGATTATCCGAATGCCGAACGCGAAGATTGGAACGCCGAAAAACTTTCGGACGAATCGGTTAATCAAATGCCGGATGAAATGGTCAGGCAGATTCTGCGCGGCGATGAAAGCAAAGGTAAGGCAGATGACCGTGATATCGTCGGCGGAAGTGAGACAATAGATACACCGAGGGGTCGCGAAGAAGCGAAAATAAAAGATAAAAAGATATAATAATCCGACGGGAATATCTCAACGAAAATAATCAGGAGCTTATATGCATTGCCTGACGGCTGTAAAAAAAGATAAGGCAGATTTATCAAATATCCTGCAAAGAATAGCCGGAGATGATGAGTCCGCGGTTACCGATTGTCTCGACACCTACGGCAAATTAATCTGGGCTTTAGCCAGAAGGTTCAGCGGCACCAGAGAGGACGCCGAGGACGCGGTGCAGGAAATATTTATCGATATTTGGAAATACGCCGCCCGGTTTGACGCGGCGAAATCTCCGGAAGGCGCGTTTGTTACTTTGATTGCGCGGCGGCGGCTTATCGACCGTCTGCGAAAATCCAAAGCCCAGCCGCACGCCTCGCATTTTGAAAGCGCGCTGGCAAATCGGGCGAGCGACGCCGATAAAAAACTGCAAATGTATGTCGAGATGAAATACGTTGTCGACGCGCTCGACAAACTCAACGCTCACGAAAAACAAATTATGCAGATGACGATTTACGGCGGGATGACGCACAGTGAAATCGCAAAAACGACCGGACTGCCGCTCGGAACCGTAAAATCGCAGCTTCGGCGCGGCTTCAAAAAAATGCGCGATTCAATCAGTTTGACTACTCACCTGCATCGGATTTGTTAAGAGGTCTTTAACTTTTCCGCAAGTAAAAATGTTTAAAGAACGGAAAAGCCGCGTTTCATAATTAAACGCGGCTTTTCCGTCGGTAAAAATCGAGAATCGTCCGCTATGCACAGCCCGAATGCCCGCAGTTACAAGAAATTTCCGTCATATCTGCTTTATCGGCGTTCGCACAGTAATCACTGCAGTAATCCGAACCCTGCATCCTCCGGCACATACATATTTCGTGTGTGCATTTATTGTTATCGTCTGCCATAATTAAAGTCTTCCTTTTGTAGTTTTCGATTTGCTGCCGAAACAGCACTTTTATCATAAACAAAACGCGCGCGATAAACAACGAATTTTCAGGAAAGTTGGACGTGAGACAGAACAGCTATCTTTATAAAAACGCTTTCAGTTAAACTTTAGCTTGCGTAGTGGTTTCACCCGCATCGATTTAATCGTATTTTTATTCAATATAAAAGGCTTCGCTCAAAATAAAACGAAGCCTTTTTACACTTGGAAAAATCCAAAATCGAGAATCTAAAATCCGAAATCGAATTACATTCCCATTCCCATTCCGCCCATACCGCCGGGCATTCCGCCGTGCATATCGCCGCCGCCTTTTTCGTCGGGAGCGTCGGCAATCATCGCTTCGGTGGTGAGCATTAAACCGGCGATTGAAGCCGCGTTTTGCAGAGCCGTGCGCGTAACTTTTGCCGGGTCGATGACGCCGGCGGCAACGAGGTCTTCAAATTTTTCGCTCGAAGCGTTAAATCCGTAGTTTTCGCTGTCGTCTTCGCGGACTTTGCCGACGATGACCGCGCCTTCTTTACCGGCATTTTGCGCGATTTGGCGAAGCGGTTCTTCGAGCGCGCGTTTGATGATATTGACGCCGATTTGCTCGTCCGCGTCTTCGGCGTCGGTTTTGAAATCGTCAAGAACTTTGGAAGCGCGAACCAGAGCGACGCCGCCGCCCGGAACGATTCCTTCTTCGACCGCCGCGCGCGTCGCGTTCATCGCGTCTTCGACGCGGGCTTTCTTTTCCTTCATTTCGATTTCGGTCGCCGCGCCGACTTTGATTACAGCAACGCCGCCGACTAATTTTGCCAGACGTTCCTGCAATTTTTCGCGGTCGTAGTCGCTGGAAGTTTCTTCGACCTGATTGCGGATAAGTTTAACGCGACCCTGCATTTCGGCGTCCGAACCGTTTCCATCAACGACGGTCGTGTTGTCTTTGTCAATCGTAATTTTCGCGGCTTGTCCGAGGTCTTCAACCGTGATTGATTCGAGCTTGACGCCCATATCTTCGCTAATAACTTTGCCGCCGGTCATAACGGCGATGTCTTCGAGCATCGCTTTGCGGCGGTCGCCGAAGCCGGGAGCTTTAACCGCCGCGACATTCAGAGTCCCGCGCAGTTTGTTGACAACTAACGTCGCCAGCGCTTCGCCTTCAACGTCTTCCGCGATAATCAAAAGCGGTTTGCCGAGTTTGGCAACCTGTTCGAGAATCGGAAGTAAATCCTTCATCGAAGAAACCTTTTTTTCGTTGATGAGAATATACGGATTTTCCAAAACGGCTTCCATTCTTTCCGGGTCGGTTACGAAATACGGTGAAAGATAACCGCGGTCAAACTGCATACCTTCGACAACTTCGAGCGAAGTGTCCATCGTTTTCGATTCTTCGACCGTGATAACGCCGTCTTTGCCGACTTTTTCCATCGCGTCGGCAATGTGCTGTCCGATGTTCGTATCGCCGTTTGCCGAAACCGTGCCGACTTGTTTGATGTCGTTGCCCGAAACAGGTTTAGCCATCCGGTGAATTTCGTTGACAACCTGCTCGACCGCTTTGTCGATGCCGCGTTTCAAAGCCATCGGATTTGCGCCAGCCGCAACCGTGCGAACACCTTCTTTGAAAATCGCCTGCGCCAAAACCGTCGCCGTCGTCGTTCCGTCGCCCGCGACATCGCTGGTTTTGCTGGCGACTTCACGCACCATTTGCGCGCCCATATTTTCCAACGAATCTTTTAATTCGATTTCCTTTGCAACGGTAACGCCGTCTTTAGTAATTGTCGGCGAGCCGAATTTTTTGTCGATAACGACGTTGCGTCCCTTCGGTCCTAACGTAACTTTTACCGCGTCCGCCAGTTGGTTGACGCCGCGCAAAATCGCCGCGCGTGAATCTTCGCCGTGTATAACTTGTTTAGCCATAATATTTTATAATCTCCTTCTAAAAATTTTTCGAGTTGACCGAGTTGGCTGAGTTGACTGAGTTCGTCGAGTTTTAGGATTGTTCCTTAACTCGCTAAACTCTGCGAACTCGCAAAACCCGGCAAACTTAACTTGCGTTTGCTCCGGCGCGTTCGATAATTCCCAGAATTTCGTCCTCGCGCATAATCAACAATTCTTCATTGTCGATTTTGATTTCCGAGCCGCTGTATTTGCCGAACAGAACGCGGTCGCCCTGTTTTACGTCTAAAGTCTGACGTGTTCCGTCTTCTTTATATTTGCCTTCGCCCGCCGCGATAACTTCGCCTTCCTGCGGTTTTTCCTTTGCCGTGTCGGGGATATAAAGACCGCCGGCGGTTTTGTCGCTCGCATCGTCAATTCGGCGAACGATAACACGGTCGTGCAATGGTTTAATATTTGTAGCCATAATGTTTCAACTCTCCTGTAGTTATTTATTTATCAAAATGAAATAAATTGATTTTAGTTGTGAATGAAATATATTAGCACTCACAATCTATGACTGCTAATATACAACGTAAATAAAAAACAGGTCAAGTCTGTTTATGGTTTTATCATAAAATCTGATACGAATCTTATCAAGTTTAGTGTAACTTTATGGAAATAACCGGTTTAAATATTTACCCGATAAAATCTCTCGGCGGAATTTCCGACCGAAAGTCGATTGTCGAAAATAAAGGTCTGCAATTTGACCGTCGTTGGCTGCTCGTCGATGAAAAAAACGAATTTTTGACGCAGCGAGATTACCCGTTTATGGCAAAGCTAAAATTGGAAATTACTCAAGACGGTCTGCGGGTTTTTGAAAACGAAAATGAAATAATCGTTCCGTATTTTCCCGTCGCGCCCGCATCGGAGATTGTAAAAATATGGAGCAGTCGAGTGCGCGCCGCCGTTTACGAAGAACAAATAAACCAATGGTTTAGCCACGCTCTGCAAATAAATTGCAGGCTCGTTTTAATGCCGGAAAAAACGCGGCGGAAAGTTAATTATTTATACGCCGTTCACAAGGAAGATGCCGTCAGTTTTGCCGACGCGCTGCCGTTTCTTTTAACCTGCGAAAATTCTTTGAATGATTTGAACGAAAAACTGGATAAACAAATTCCGATGAATCGTTTTCGCCCGAATTTTATGGTTTCGGGCGCGGAAGCGTTTGCGGAGGACAATTGGAAAAAAATCAAAATCGGCGAGACGGTTTTTCACGTCGTCAAACCGTGCGCCCGCTGCGTGGTAACGACAATCGACCAGACGACGGGAATTTCCGACGGCAAAGAGCCGCTCAAAACGCTCGCGACATATCGCATACCGAAAGGAAGCGTTAAGAAAAAAATCGTATTCGGGCAGTATTTGATTGCCGAGACTGTGGGTGGAGAAATAAAAACCGGTGATACGGTCGAGATTTTAGAAACGAGAAATTAACGCGCGCGTTTTGCGAGAAGGCGTTTGGGCGCGGGCTGGTCGGTTTGATAGGCGGCGGTTTTTTTCGACAGCGTGTTGCGGTGAATGCCGAGCGCGCTCGCCGTGTTTGAAACGTGTTCGTCGTAGCGTTTCATCGCTTTTTGGATGTAAATTTTCTCAAATTCCAGTAAGGCTTCGTTAAGCAGAATCTGCCCGTCGAGCATTTCTTCAATCAGTAATTCCATTCGATTTCGCATTTGCATAATTTTATTCAATTACGAATTACGGATTAAAATAAAGTTTCTGTCATTCGTAATTTGTAATTTGAAATTCGCTCATTGTTACAATTTGTTTCCGGTTAAAAGTTTATAAGCCGTCAGGTAACGTCTCGTCGTCGCTTCGACAACTTCCGGCGGGAGTTCAGGCGCGGGAGGTTGTTTGTTCCAACCCGAACTTTCCAGGTGATTGCGGACAAATTGTTTATCGAACGAAGCCGGCGACGCGCCCGGCGAATAATCGGCGAGCGACCAGAAGCGGGATGAATCCGGCGTCAACGCTTCGTCAATCAATAAAACATCGCCGTTTTCATCCGTTCCGAATTCAAATTTTGTGTCGGCAACAATTATTCCGCAGGTAGCGGCGTAACGGCGCGCTTCTTCGTAAATTTTCAGCGAAATCGATTTTAATTTTTGAGCCGTTTCCGCGCCGACGATATTTGCAAATTCAATCTCGCCGATATTCTCGTCGTGTCCGCTTTGCGCTTTGGTCGAGGGCGTAAAAATCGGCTGCGAAAGTTCGTCGCCGCGCCGCAGATTTTCCGGTAAATCGTAACCGCAGATTTTCCCCGTTTCCTTATAATCCTTCCAGCCCGAACCTTCCAGATAACCGCGCACGACGCATTCGACCGGAAAAACTTTTGTTTTTTTGACGAGCATCGAACGTCCGCGCAGTTCCTCGTAGCGACGAACGTTTTCCGGGAAACGGTCGAAATCGCCGGTGATTAAATGATTTTGCTGAATATGCCGCAGCTTGTCGAACCAGAAAATTGAAAGAGCCGTCAGAATTTCGCCTTTGCGCGGAATCGGCGTCGGGATAACGCAGTCGAAAGCGGAAATTCTGTCGGTCGCGACAAGTAAAAGCTCCACGTCGCCCACCTGATAAACATCGCGGACTTTGCCTCTGTGAGTTAGCGGCAATCCGACGACGTTTGTTTCCGAGACTGTTTTAACCGGCGACATTTTTGGATTTTCGGGGCTTGGATAAAATCTGAATATGTAACTTTATTATGAAATTATAAAATCGTAAAGGTCTATAAAACTTTTTTCAAATCCAATTCATTACAAGATAGTTTACAAAAAAACAACAAGTTTTAAAATAATCTGGACAATTCGGCGGTTAGAGTGCATAATCTTTTTGGACAATCCTGTCCGCGCATTTCTCGCCGGGCGAAAGTTGAAAAATATCTTACTTAAACCAGCGTTTATCTTCAAAAATTTTAATAAGAATCGAATCGATATAGTTATGAAAATGAAATCAATAATTTACAGTTTAAAGTTTCGGCTGTTAAGTTTCCTGTCCTTATTTATAACCGCCGCAATTGATATTAAAGCGCAGGCGACAGGCGATTCGGTCGAAGAAGCGACCGAAGATTTTACCTGGTGGTATGTGTCGCTGCTGGTTTTAACCGTTTGTCTGGTCGGCGCGGTCGCGTGGGTTATAAAAAACAAAAAAGAAGTTAAAGCCGCCGCCGATAAAAAAGGTAAAACCGGAAAATTTGATAATAAAGAAAACAATGTCGATTCTCTCGACGCCAATAAGGAACTGGAATGGCTCAGAAAAAATCAGAACTTAATTACCAAAAGCGGCGGCAAATCAGCGTTGAGAACAAAAAACAATTCTTTTCCGGGCGAACAGGCAAACGCGCAAGCTGTTGGTAAAGTTGAAGATAAAGTCGAGCAGAAGAAACCTTTGCCGCTTTTTTCAATCGACCGGCTGGAACGGGCGCGACCGTTCGCGCCGCTGCCGATTTCCAATGACGAAGCGTTGCTGAACGCTATCAAACAATCATACGACGAGTTTGAAGAAGACGAAGAAGTTCGCGATATTGCGTTACGGATTCTGACAGCGTTTAAAACGCGCAATTCGGTCGAAGCGGTTTCGCAAATGGCTTTATACGACTTGTCCTCGACGTTGCGCTCGAAAGCCGTAACGATTTTGTCAGAGTTTAACCACGAATCGGTGTTCGATCCGATTCTGCAGGCGACCGCCGACCCGACGCGCGAAGTCCGCGCCGCCGCCGCCCGTGTTTTATCGAAGCTGACAATCGACCGCTCCGACGCCTGGACGCGCATTTTTGAAACCGAAGAAGAAGGCAGAATGCGGCAGATGGCGCGCGCCGCGACCGAAAGCGGATTTGTCGAAATGTCGTTCGACCGACTCGTTCACCCGGACGAAAAATACTCCTACGAAGCCTTCGCTCTGATGGCTTTACTGATAAAAGCCGGCGAAACCGAAGAAATTTTTCGCGCCCTCGAAAACCATAAAAATATGAATGTCCGCCGGGCGATTCTGCACGTTATAAAAATAACCAAAGACCAAAAGGCGCTCGACGGTCTTTACTCGATTCTGGAGCGAAAAAATCTGCCGCTCGAACTTCAGGAAGAAGTCGATAAAACGATTGAGGAAATCGGTTTCGTAACCGTTTAAATAGCGATTCGGCAAATGACAGATTAAAGAGTTACGAAGTAAAATAATAATAACTTCGTAACTCTTTTTTTGTCATTTTTTATCGATGCAATTTAAATTAACTTCGGAAAATCAACCGAAAGGCGACCAGCCGGAAGCCATAAAGCAGCTTGTCGAAGAATTGAACGCGAACACCAAAGAGCAGGTTTTGCTCGGAATCACGGGCAGCGGAAAAACCTTTACGATTGCCAACGTCATACAGGAAGTTCAGCGTCCGGCTTTGGTTCTAGCGCACAACAAAACTCTCGCCGCGCAGCTTTACCAGGAATTTAAAACTTTTTTCCCCGAAAACGCCGTCGAATATTTCGTCTCTTATTACGATTATTACCAGCCGGAAGCGTATGTTCCGGCGTCGGATTTGTATATCGAAAAGGAAGCGACGATAAACGACGAAATCGACCGTCTGCGGCAAGCGGCGACGCGTTCGCTTTACGAACGGCGCGACGTGATAATCGTCGCGTCGGTTTCGTGTATTTACGGTCTCGGCGACCCGGACGCCTATTACGGGATGATTATGTTTGTCGAGCGCGGACAGCAGTTGAAGCGCGAAGATTTTTTGAAACGCCTCGTCGAATTACAGTATGAACGCTCGCACATCGAATTCGAGCGCGGAACTTTTCGCGTGCGCGGCGATGTTGTCGAATTATACCCGTCGTATCAGCAAAACGCGTATCGTTTCGAGTTCTGGGGCGACGAAATCGAAGCCGTTTACACGATTGACCCGCTGCTCGGCGAAGTTCTGCATAAACACGAATCGCGCCTTCCGATTTACCCGAAAACGCATTATGTAATGTCGAAGCCGACGATGAAACGGGCGCTCAAAACCATCAAGGAAGAACTCGTCTGGTGGGAAGAAGAATTGATAAAACAGGGCAAAATCGTCGAATCTCAAAGGCTTCACCAACGGACGATGTATGATTTGGAAATGATAAAGGAAATGGGTTTCTGTCGCGGCATCGAAAATTATTCGCGTCATTTGACCGGAAAACCGGCGGGCGCGCCGCCGCCGACTCTGCTTCATTACCTGCACGAAGACACGATTATCGTCATCGACGAATCGCATCAAACCGTTTCGCAAATCGGCGCGATGTATAAAGGCGACCGCTCGCGCAAATCGAATCTCGTCGAATACGGTTTTCGCCTGCCGTCGGCGATGGACAATCGCCCGCTTAATTTTGAAGAATTCGAGGAAAAACGCGGGCAGACGATTTACGTTTCCGCCACGCCCGGAAATTTTGAACTCGAAAAGACCGGCGGCGAAGTCGTCGAGCAGATTATTCGCCCGACCGGTTTGCTCGACCCGATTGTCGAAGTGCGCCCGGTCAAAGGTCAAATCGACAACCTTTTGGAAGAATGCCGCCTGCGGGCAGAAAGAAATGAGCGCGTTCTGGTTACAACTTTAACGAAAAAAATGTCGGAATCCTTGACCGAATATTTCTCCGAAGTCGGCGTCAAAGTTCAATATCTTCATTCGGACATCGTAACGCTCGAACGCATTAAGATTCTGCGAAATCTGCGGCGCGGCGAATTCGATGTCTTGGTCGGCATCAACCTTTTGCGCGAAGGTTTGGATTTGCCCGAAGTTTCACTGGTTGCAATTTTGGACGCCGACAAAGAAGGTTTCCTGCGTTCCGAACGAAGTTTGATTCAAACGATGGGACGCGCCGCCCGCAACGCCAACGGCATCGCCATTTTATACGCCGATAGAATTACAGATTCGATGAAACGGGCGATTGACGAAACGCAGCGACGCCGGAAAGTTCAGGAAGAATACAACGCCGAACACGGAATCACGCCGACGACGATTATCAAATCAATCGACGCGACTTTGGTTACCGCCTACGAAGCCGATTATTTCAAAATCCCGCTCGACCTCGACGCCTTTGAAGAATATTCGCCGAAAAAACTGCGCGAAACCATCAGTAATCTCGAACTGGAAATGCGCCAATCGGCAAAGGAAATGAAATTCGAGCAGGCGGCGGAAATCCGCGACCGGATAAATTATCTGCGAACGAGGGAATTACAAGTCAGATAATCGAAATATATTCGACTGTTAAAATTAAAAATTATGCAGGTTAAAACTCAAATCGAAGATTTACAAAATTATTTAACCGACGCCAGCAATATGCAGGGCGGACGCGCCGAAAAGTTGTTCGTTCCCGAAAATTCGCAGCAATTGGCGGAAGTATTGAGCCAGGCAAACGAGAAGAAAATCCCGGTAACAATCTGCGGCGCGCGAACCGGAACGGTCGGCGGCGCGATTCCGTTCGGCGGATTTTTAATTTCTCTGGAGCGGTTAAATAAAATAAAGGAAATAAATGTAGAAAAACTTTTCGCCGTCGTCGAAAGCGGCGTGCTTTTAACCGATTTGCAAAGGGAAGTCGAAGCGCGCGAAATGTTTTATCCGCCCGACCCGACCGAATGGAGTTGTCAAATCGGCGGAACGGTGGCGACAAATGCTTCGGGCGCAAAAAGTTTCAAATACGGCGCGACCAGAAAATATGTCGAACGCCTTGAAATCGTTTTGCCGGACGGCGAATTTCTTGATTTGAAACGCGGCGAAAATTTTGCTCAAGACGGTTTTATTCAATTAAAAATGCGTTCGGGCAAAACGATAAGCGTTAAAGTTCCGACTTATTTGCAGCCAAAAACGCGCAAAAACGCTTCCGGTTATTTTTCGTCCGCAAAACTCGACGCGATTGATTTATTCGTCGGAAGCGAAGGAACGCTCGGCGTTATAACCGAAATAGAATTGAAAATTCTACCGAAACCCGAAGGTTTTTTAAGCGGAATAGTTTTCTTTGCAGACGAAAAAGATTTGCTCTCATTTGTCGGCGAAGCGAGGGCGATTTCGTTTGAAACAAGAAACGGCAAAATCCAAAATCCAAAATCCAAAATCCAAAATCCAATCGACGCGACGTTGTTGGAGTATTTCGACGAAAATTCGTTAAAATTTATCAAGGAAAAGTTTCCCGAAACGCCTGAAAATATGGCGGGCGCGATTTTCTTTGAACAGGAAACAACAAACGAAAACGAAGACTTTTTTTTTGAACAGTGGAACGCGCTCTTTGAAAAGCACGACGCCGATTTGGAAAATTCGTGGTTTACGACAACCGAAAGCGATTTACAGAAAATGCGCGAATTTCGCCACGCGCTGCCCGTCGCCGTCAACGAGCGAATTGTGCGTTACGGACGCCGGAAAGTCGGAACGGATATGGTTGTGCCGGACGAAAATTTCGCTGCGTTTCTGCGGTTTTATAAACAGAAATTAAACGAGAGCCGTCTCGATTACGTTATTTTCGGACACGTCGGCGATTGTCATCTGCACGCCAATATGCTGCCGAAAACCGACGCGGAAGCCGAAAAAGCCAGGCATCTCTACGGGCGTTTCGTCGCTCAGGCGACGATGCTCGGCGGCGCGGTTTCAGCCGAACACGGCATCGGGAAACTTAAAAAACATTACCTGCAAGTGATGTTCGGCGAGCGGTATTTAAATGAAATGGCTGATTTAAAACGCGCCCTCGACCCGAACGGCATTCTGGGGCGCGGAAATATTTTCGACGAAAAATATTTACAAAATTAAAACGAAGAAAAACAATGTCTGCTAAATAAAAATATGAGAAAACCCGTTATCGCCGGAAATTGGAAAATGTATAAACTGCTCGGCGAAGCCGTCGAAACGGCTCTTTCGCTCAAACCTTTGGTTGCTAACGCCGCGCACTGCGAGGTGATAATCGCGCCGGTTTTCACGGCTCTCAAAACGATTGCCGACCGGCTCGAAGGCTCGAATATAAAAGTCGCGGCGCAGAATTGTTCGACCGAACAAAAACACGGCGCGCGCACGGGCGAAATTTCCGCCGATATGCTCAAAGACGCGGGCGCGTCGCACATAATCGTCGGGCATTCCGAAAGACGGCAGTTTTACGGCGAAACCGACGAATCGGTTAATCTTAAAACAAAAGCGTGTCTTGAATGCGGTTTGACGGCAATCGTCTGCGTCGGCGAAAAACTCGACGAAAGAGAATCGGGAAAAGCCGAAACGGTTGTTAAAACACAACTCGTCGGCGCGTTGGAAGGTTTGACAGTTTCGGATATGGAACGTATTATTATCGCTTACGAACCGGTTTGGGCAATCGGAACAGGCAGAACGGCGACGCCCGAACAGGCGCAGGAAATGCACCGATTCATTCGCCGAACAATAGCCGAAACGCAGGGCGAGAAAGTCGCCGAAGCAACCAGAATTCTTTACGGCGGCTCGGTTAAACCGGATAATATAAAAGGTTTAATGAAGCAGACGGACATTGACGGAGCATTAGTCGGCGGCGCGAGTTTGGAAGCGTCGAGTTTTGCGGAAATTATTAACTACAGATAGTTTAGGCGGTAAAAATAAGTTGGTTTATATTTTATACACATTGTTCTTTATCTCTTGCATTTTATTGATAGCAAGCGTTTTACTGCAGCCGGGCAAAACCGACGCGGGCGCGCTGTTTACCAGCAATATTTCCAGCACGGCTTTTCAGCCGCGCGGCTCGCAGACGATTTTATCGAAAATAACAATCGGAGCGGCAGCCGTTTTTATGCTGTCGGCGCTCTTTCTGGCGATGCCGGCTTTGACGGGAAACGTTTCGGTTTTGCAGACGACTACCGAAACGCCGGTTGAAAATGCGCCCGCAACGGATGCAAATGCAAATGTCAATGCAACCGATAATAATTTTGTCAACTCGAATGTTGCGTCAAATACGGCAATCGTCGTAAATACAAATTCATTAACCAATAACTCGGTTAATGCCAATTCGTCTTCGACCGACGCCAATGCCGCGAACTCCAATAGATAATTTTTCGACGTTTTTTGTTATCCTAAATTTTTTGAAAGCCGGTTGTTCAACCAACCGCGTTTTCAATAAACCCTCTTTTGCAAGCCGAGGTGGCGTAATTGGTAGCCGCGCACGTTTGAGGGGCGTGTGGTGTAAACCGTACGAGTTCGAGTCTCGTCCTCGGCACCATTACAAATAAAGGGGTTTAGCAACTTGCTGAACCCCTTTTTCTTTTTTCATTTTAAGATGGTGGGCTGGTTGAACTGGGAGCAAGGAAAAATGATTGGTATGCCATTAGCTTTTCAATTTTAATGATTTATATATTTCCCGTGCTTTATTTCCGCCTGCTTCGCCGTTGTATAGCCCGAGCGTTCATAGTTAGGCATTTTCGGATGCCAACTCTAAATCCGAAAACCGTATTCTTGTCCGTGAATCCGCGACCCATTGAATCTTTTGCATAATCGCCTCGAATGGTAACGCAAACTTCTCTATACTCTTTTGTGTCATCAAGCAAAAATGTATAAATGGGCGAATTTCTTCGTACTTCTTCTGACTCTATTAATTACAAGAACTCTTGCAATTTCAGATTTGGGAGTAATATCGCCGTAATAAGCATTGAAAAATTAGATAAAACTCTCTAATTAAAAATCCTTTCGAAAAAGAGAAACTTAAAGTCGGAACGATTCCCGCTACGAGACCGGCGAAGACGGCTCGTAATAAATTCTTATTGATAAGTCCGTTAAAGAAACCTAAGCCTATTCCTTCCATCAAACCAGTCCAGCCGCTTTGGGCGAACGTGATGGGGGTCAACAATTAATATCAAAAGAGAAGACAGCCTATTAGATGGTTTTTATCACAGAGATGATTTTATCCAGTCAAAAGTATTTGATTTCATAAAATATAAATAATAATTATTTTAACTTGCAAATATGAAATCAAATTTTAGCTCACGGCAAAAACAAAAGGTTTATACAGAAACATTGAGTTATTTTTAACGATTGAATATACTATAAAGTCAATCATTTTAATTGAAAAATCTCCGGGGGGCGTTGAAATCCGGCGGACATTTTATCATTGCGACTTTTGCCGAAGACGGAGCGTTAAAATGCAGTGGGTTAAATGTTAAAAGATACGGCTTGGAGAAAATGCGAGAAACGCTGGGCGAGGGATTTGAACTGGTGCGAAGTTTCCGCGAAGAACATCAAACGCCTTTCGGCACGACGCAGAGTTTTCCCTACGCGCATTTTCAATTTGAAAATAAAAATTATATGTCGAAGTAAAATTGAAGTTTTGGGCTAAACAACAATCCTTGGCGGGCGCGGCGCGCCTTGAATGCTGACCGGCGGTTGCGGCGCGCAACAGACATTCGCTAATTGCTTTCTGTCTTTCTGCATCGCTTTATCGGATTTTAACCACTCCTGAACGTCGCGCAACACTCGCGTTGCGTGTTCGTTTTTCGGCGCGACGATTCGGTAATGCGCCCAAATACCGTCGCGCCGCGCGGAGACGATGCCCGCCTTTCGCAAATATGCCAGATGCCTGGAAATCTTCGGCTGATTCGGTCCGATGACTTCGACAAAAAAGCACACGCAAACTTCCGTCTCGCCTATTAGATTAATCAGGCGCAGCCGCGTATTATCGGCAAGCGCGGCGAAGAATAATTCCATATTGAACGCCTTCTCTTTACTCTTTTCACTTTTCATAACGAAAAAGATTATATCACAAACTCATACGGCTTGACATATACGATGAGCAAGAATTACTCTAAATTTGTATATACGTTTAAGCGTATGTCTTGAAAGAATTTTTATTAAAAGGTGGTGTGGATTATGTCCGAAAAAATAGAACAAGCGGTGCGGTCAAGATACGGCTCGGTAGCGGTTAGCAATCTTTCGTCGGAAAATGACGGAGTGCGAGCGATTGCCGAAGCCTTCGGTTATACGGAAGAAGAATTATCTTCGATTCCCGCCGAAGCGAATATGGGACTTTCGTGCGGCAATCCGACGGCGACGGCTCATTTGCGCGAAGGTGAAACCGTAGTTGATTTGGGTTCGGGCGGCGGTCTGGATGTGTTTCTCGCCGCACAAAAAGTCGGTGCGAGCGGCAAAGCCATCGGGATTGATATGACTCCCGAAATGGTAGACCTCGCGCGACGAAATGCGGCAAACGGAAACGGCGGCAAAGGTTACTCGAACGTCGAGTTTCATTTAGCAACAATTGATAATCTGCCGCTTTCCGACAATTCGGTTGACTGCGTGATTAGTAACTGCGTTATTAATTTAGCGACCGACAAAGACGCGGTATTTCGGGAAATCGCGCGAGTTCTAAAACCCGGCGGACGACTCGCAGTGAGCGACATTGCGCTGAAACAGGAATTGCCCGCCGAACTCGGCAATGATTTGATGGCTTATGTCGGTTGCATCGCCGGTGCGATTCCAATTGAAGATTACAAAAGCGGATTGCTTAGTGCAGGTTTTTCAAATGTTGACGTGATAGACGCTGGTTCAGACCTGAATGCTTATGCAAAGGTTGAGAATCAAGCCGGATGTTGTTCACCTGCGATGACTCAAATAGGAAGCGCGTCAAAATCTTTACCGGTGCTTGATTCTTCCTGCTGCGCGCCGGAAGCGGCAAACGGCACAAATACAGATTTGCACGCCGATTTAGCCGAGCTTCTGCGTCGTTACAATGTCAACAATTACGCGGCGAGCGTAAAAGTATTCGCCATCAAAGGAATGTAACGGCAACAGTAAGAACGTAATGTCAAATAAAGCTAGTTTAGCCAGGCGATTTGTCGCCGAGGGCTTGGGAACAGCTATGTTATTGGCTACTGTTGTCGGCTCCGGCGTTATGGGCGAGCGACTTGCGGGCGGCAATATTGCCGTCGCGTTGCTCGCCAACACGGTTGCCACCGGCGCGGCTCTCGTCGCTTTGATATTAACTTTCGGCGGCATCTCCGGCGCGCATTTCAATCCGGCTGTTACCGTTTGCGATTGCTTACAGGGCGGCATTTCCCGGCGCGATGCTTTTGCGTATATTGGCGCGCAAACCGTCGGCGCATTTCTCGGAGTTGCCGCCGCGAACGTAATGTTTGAACTGCCTGTTTTTTTCGCATCACAAAAGATACGGACAGGCTCGGCGCAATGGTTTAGCGAGTTTGTGGCGACGTTCGGACTGCTCGCCGTCATTTGGGGATGCGTTCGGCTTCGTTCGGCAACGATCGTTCCGTTTGCCGTTGCCGCCTACATTACCGCCGCTTACTGGTTCACCGCTTCAACGTCGTTTGCAAATCCGGCAGTCACCTTGGCGCGTTCGATGAGCGACACTTTCGCAGGAATTAGATTAATTGATATTCCGGCGTTTATAGTCGCGCAGCTTTTAGGAGCAATCGCGGCGACACTGCTTTTTCGCTGGCTTGTGCCGACTATAACCGAAGAGGCGGAAACCGTTGTAATTCCGCACGAAGAATAAAATCTAAGAGACTATTTGAAAAGTCGCGCATCGAAAAAAAGTCAAGAAAATTGGACGCGGAAGAACACCGATTATGCGGATTGACCCGGATACGATGTTTTTATTGAAAAAAGATTATAACCGAAACGATATAAAAACATTATGGAAAACAAGAAAAGCGTTTTGATTCTCTGCACCGGAAACTCAGCCCGCAGCCAGATGGCGGAAGGTCTTTTGCGGAAAATGGGCGGCAATAAATTTGAGATTGAAAGTGCCGGTGTCGCGCCGAGTTTCGTCCGGCGCGAAGCCGTCGAAACGATGCGGGAAATAGGCATTGACATTTCCGGTCATCGCTCCAAATCGGCTGATGAATTCACCTGCCGACAATTCGATTACATTATTACAGTTTGCGATAACGCGAAAGAAACTTGTCCGGTTTTTCCCGGCAACGCGACGCGCGTTCACCAAAGTTTTGAAGACCCGCCGCCCGAAACCATCGGCGATTACGAATCACGCCTCAAAGTTTTTCGCCGCGTGCGCGATGAAATACGCGACTGGCTAAATCTTTTTATAAACGGCGTTGAGAATTGACTTTTGTTTAATAAGTCAGGACACGCGGCTATCAACTTTTCGCTATCAACTATTAACTATCAGACAGAGAACGATTTTTAATCTGTAATCATTTTATCCAACTGCGTAACTTCTATGTTTGTAAATATACATCTATCGAAATCAATGAAATAATTTATCGAGCAGAAACGGCATTTAGAAGGCATACGGTTTGCTTACAAAGGAGATGTCGAATTGAAAAAGGTAAAATAAATGGTCAAAGAATTAAGGTATGAAGTTCTTGAAACGCTATAAGGAAATCTGGTTCGGCATCGCTTTGGGTTTGGGCGCGTGGCTGATTGATGCCGTGATGCACACGCAGATTGGCGCGGGCGTTGACGCGGGAAGTTTGTGGACGGAGATTTTCGCGCCGCATCCGACCGCCCTGATTTTTCGGCTGTTTTATCTTGTAATTGCGATTGCTTTCGGCGTTTTCCTGTGGCGGGCGAATTGGCGCGAGCGGCAGCTTCGCGCTCTCGAACAATCCGTTATCTCTTTTCAGCGGCAGATTGACGCGCCCGCGCTCAGAATTTTGGGCGCGGCTCGCCAGATTCAAACTCGAAATTCAGTTCGCCTGGACGAAACCGCCGAGCGGCTCGTGGCGGAAATCGGCGCGGATGCCGTATTGATTGACGAACTCGCCAAAAAATATCTCGAATTCAGCCGCCTCGTCCAGGCGGGAGACACGGCGCGGGCAATCGAAACTCTGCAATCAATCGAATCGCGGCTCGCTCCGACGAAAGTCAATCGCTAAATCGTGAAAAATAATTCAGGTCAAAAAATTCTGCTCGCCGACGACGACTCGAATCTGCGCCGCGTTCTGGAATTTCAATTGACGGAAGCTGGTTACGAAATTTCGACGGCGCGGGACGGCGCGGAAGCGTTGGAAATTTTCGCAAGCGACGATTTCGACTGCGTTATCAGCGATTTGCGAATGCCGAAGCTGTCGGGCTTGGAACTTTTGGGAAAAATCAAAGCCGAAAACCCGGAAATTCCCGTTATCGTCATCACGGCTTTCGGCGAAGTCGAAACGGCGGTAACGGCGATGAAAGCGGGCGCGTTCGATTACATCAACAAACCTTTTAACCGCGACGAAATCCTGCTCACGCTCGAACGCGCCGTTAATTTCAGCCGAACGAAAAACGAAAATCGGCAGTTGCGCGAGTTGGTCGAAAAAGAATTTCGCCTTGATAATGTCATCGGCGATTCGCCCGCGATGCGAGCGGTCTTAAATGTCGTCGGGCGCGTTTCTCGTTCCGACGCGACCGTTTTAATCCTGGGCGAAAGCGGCACGGGCAAAGAACTCGTCGCCAAAGGCATTCATTTTTCGGGCAAGCGACGCGAGCAATCATTCGTTCCGATTAACTGCGCGGCGATTCCCGAAAGTTTAATCGAAGCCGAGCTTTTCGGTTACAAACGCGGCTCGTTCACGGGCGCGAATCTGGACACGAAAGGCAAATTCGAGAATGCGGGCGGCGGCACGCTTTTTCTGGACGAAATCAGCGAAATGCCGCTTGCTTTGCAGCCGAAACTGCTGCGCGTTTTACAGGAACAGGAAATCGTCCGCATCGGCGAAAGCGCGCCGCGCAAAATTGACGTTCGCATCGTCGCCGCGACGAATCAGAATCTCGAAAAAATGGTCGAACAGGGAACTTTCCGCGAAGATTTATATTTTCGCCTCGCCATCGTTCCCGTCAACTTGCCGCCGCTTCGCACGCGCCGCGAAGACATTCCGCTGCTCGTCAATCATTTTTTTGAGCAGGCGAAGGAAAAACACGGATTTGAAACCTTGAAAATCACACGCGAAGTGGTCAACGTTTTATCGAATTATTCGTTTCCGGGAAACGTCCGTGAACTCGAAAACTTAATCGAAAGAATGGTCGTCCTCTCCGACGAAAAGAGTTTGACGGCGGCGGACGTGCCGGAATACATCGGCAAACCCTTACAGATATTCGGCGGCATCAAATTTGAACTGCCCGCCGAAAACATCTCGCTCGACGAAGTGGAACGCGAAATTATTCGTTACGCGCTCGATACGCACAACGGCAATCAATCGCAGACGGCGCGTTATTTGGGAATCACGCGCAGCGCGTTGATTTACCGGATGCAAAAATTCGGTTTTGACGAATAAAATTTGTCGGGAACACCGAAATTATTATGGAGCAAACTTCATTTCTAAAATCTGTTTTGTTTTTTATCGTCGCCGGTCTGCTGGAAATCGGCGGCGGTTATTTGATGTGGCTTTGGTTCAGGGAAAAATGGGCGTGGTGGGTCGGCGCGTTGGGAGCGTTTATTCTCGTCGGCTACGGCATCGTTCCGACGCTTCAGCCCGCCAGCTTCGGGCGCGTTTACGCGGCTTACGGCGGCGTTTTCGTCGTGATGTCAATTTTGTGGGGTTGGGCGATTGACGGCGTAAAGCCCGATTTTTACGACGCGACCGGCGCGCTCGTTTGTCTGGTCGGAGTCGGAATTATTATGTATGCGCCGCGCGGCGTTTAAATTTCTATCGCCTTTCCAGTCTTGCCAAACGGCACTCGCCGCCGTTCACGAATCTTTGCGGTTTCAAATCGAAGACCATCAAACCGGAGATTCGACCGAAATCGAAAGCGGACGACAATAAAATCCCCGGTTTGAATCGTGTTTGAATTATAATGACGATTGATGAAACGATTTTTACCCGTCTCGGCAATCGGCGCGATGATTTTGCTCGTGTCCGCGCTGCATTTTCTCACACCGGTTGACAGCCCGGTTTTGCATCAGATTTACCAGCGGCTCTATTACATCCCGATAATTTTAGCCGCGTTTTGGTACGGCTGGCGCGGCGGTTTAGGCGCGGCGGGACTGGCGTGCGTGTCGTATCTGCCGCACATCGCTCTGCACTGGCAACATCAGAATTACGATTACGCCCTTAATCAATACGCCGAAATCGCCTTGTTTTTCGTTATCGGTGCGGTGACGGGCTGGCTCGGCGACCAGAAACGCCGCGCGAGCGAAAGAGCGGAAAAAATCAACGCCGAACTGCAAAACGCTTATGCCGATTTGCGTCAAACCGTCGGTCAATTGCTGCAAGCCGAACGGCTTTCATCACTCGCGGAAATCGCGGCGGGCGTGGTTCACGAAGTCCGCAATCCTTTGGGAGCAATCAAAGGCGCGGTTGAAATTCTCGAAGACGAACTTGCGACAGACAGCCCGCGCCGCGAGTTCGCAAACATCGCCAAAACGGAAGTCGAAAGAATTGACCGGCTTGTGCAGGAGTTTTTTCATTTTGCCCGCGCCAAAGAGCCTAGTAAACAACCGGTTGACGTAAATGAAACGATTCGCGCCGTCGTTTTGCTCATCGAAAATCAGTCAAAAGCGCAAAAAGTTTCGGTTGTCGAAGATTTAGCCGACGAACTTTCGCTCATTTCTCTGGACGCGGAACAAATCAAGCAAGTTCTACTGAATCTGGCAATTAACTCTCTGCAAGCGATGCCCGACGGCGGCAAACTCGTTTTTCGGACATTTCAGAAGGGCGGCAATTTATATATCGAAACGGAAGACACGGCGGGCGGCATTGACGAAGCGATAAAAGCCAAAATCTTCGACCCGTTTTTTACCACCAAAGATAAAGGTTTGGGATTGGGGCTTTCCGTTGCTTACAAAATTGTCTACCAGCACGGCGGACGAATAAATGTTTTCAATACAGTCG
>JALZOE010000090.1 GCA_030857325.1 Acidobacteriota bacterium | reverse complement strand
ACTCGTGCTGCTGCGATTCGGACAGGAAGTATAAGGAATGCTGTGGTGCAGGAGTATAAGCGGGAAAGACATAGGAAAAAGGCGAAAAGCGAAAGTTAAATTACTTTCGCTTTTTATATTTTTACTTTTTATATCTTTACAAGGAATTATTACGTTTTGAATTTGTCCCAATCGCCCCGGACGGCAAAGGTCGCGCCGACGGTTTGCAAATTGAAAAATAAAGTTTTGCCGTCTTTTGAAAAGGTCGAGCCGGCAAATTCGCTTGCCGTGAAATTCGGCGTGATGTTGCGGGCGAAATCGGCGATTTTTCCGCCGGGCGTCAGGACGCGCAGGAAATTATCCGGCGCGCCGCCGTTGCCCGCGTGGTCGCCGTCTTCGCAGATGAACAGCAAATCGCTCGCCGGGCGCAGGCAGATGTTGTCGGGCATATCGAGAATCTGGCGGCTCGGCGATTCAAACAGTAAACTCAAGCGTCCTTCCGTTTTGTTTGCCGCTTGATACATCCAGATTTGCCCGCCTTTGTTGTCGCCGCCGCTGGTCGAAGCGAAATAAATGCGTCCTTTCGGATCGGCGTAGCAGCCTTCGAGCCGCGCGAACGTCGCCGCGCCTTTACTAAACCCCTGTTTGAAAACGGCTAAACTGTCAACGTCGGCTTCAGACGGGTCTGGATTGTCGATTGTTACCCAGCTTGTAGCGTAACTCGCGCCGTTTTTTTGTCCGGTTCGGGTGTCGAACTGCGGCTTGTCTTTGACGACGAGTATCTGAAGGACGCCGCCTTCGTGTAGGCGTTTATTTCGTTTCGGCAGAAATCGGTAAAATCCGGCGCGCCCGTTATCTTCGGTTAAATAAACGATTCCCGATTTTTCATCGACGGCAACGGCTTCGTGAACGAAACGTCCCATCGCCTTGAGCGGCACGGGCGGCAGATTGTTGTTTGCCGACGCCGAAACTTCAAAACAATAGCCGTGCGGTTTTAGAAATCCACCTTGTTTTGTTCCCTTGGCGGTTGTTCGGACAGTTTGTCCGAGCGTCGTCTCCTCGCACGAAATCCAGCTTCCCCACGGCGTTTTGCCGCCCGCGCAGTTGATTAAAGTTCCGCTCAGGCTGACAAAATCGCGGACAATCTCGTTTGTTTTCGGATTGATAACCAGAGTCGTCGTCCCGCCGCCCGCCGTTTCGTCATAATGATTGCCCGCGCCGATAGCGATGTTTTCTTTCGGCACGCTCCCGCCGGAAACTTCGTGATTGCGGACGATACGCAGTTCGCCGCGGACATTGAAAGTCTCCATTCCGTCGTGCGCTCCCGGAGTTTTTTGCCCGTCGGACATCCGCGCGCCCGCTTCGCCGAATACGTTATACTCGAAACCTTTCGGCAGCGCCAGAAAAGTTTCGCCCGTGTTTTTCGTCGCCGTCGGGACAAGTTCGCCGAAACCGGCGGCTTTCAGATGCGACGGATTTCCGGCGTCAGTCAAGGCTTCGGCGCGTTTAGCCAGACCGCCGAACGCGAGAAAAGTTCCGCTCGAAGCCAAACCTAAATTCGTTAGAAAAGAACGTCTGTTCATAATGTTTATTTACCAAGCAATCGGACGATTGATTTACAAAATTATTTACTGTGAAACCAAATTATAAAACAAATCGCCGCGCCGACACCAAAATCAAATTACATCATTTAACATCTTCGCGCGTTACGCCTTCGATTTCCATAATCAAATCCGCGCCGTAACATTTCGCCGGAGTTTGAAAGCCTGTTTGAAAATCGCCCGCGAGAATCTTTTCGGTAATGTTAAGCGCGGTTAAAACGGTCGTCGTGTAGCCTTCGGGACAGGTTAAACGCGATTCAATTTTATTGCCTTGCGCGTCGCTTGCTTCGCCCCAGAGATACGTTTTGCCTTTGGCGCGTTCGGCTTCATTAGGTCCGCCTTCGGGAATTTGTTTTTGCAGGTAATTCTGCGCGAGATTTGTCGAGAGAAGCCAGCCGAGATAACGGCTGAGTTTCATCATTCGCAAGTTCGATTCCGGCACGACCGTGTAAACTTCGATATTCGGAATTCGCGTGGAATAAAAAGCGGTCGAAACATCGCCCCACGGAATCGTAACGGCGGTTTTTTGAACCGCGCCGAAATTGATTTCGCGTGTTTTCCACGCCGCCGGAACGCTCTTGATTTCCCCGTCCTTGCGAACCGCGCCGCCCGCGCCCGCGTTTAGCGTCATCGTCGCCCGCGTGCCGTGAGAGATTTTACCCATTCCGTAGAAAGCGAGCGTTAAATATGCAGCGGACGGCAGGCGATTTTTCAAATGCAAAGCCAGACAATCGGACGGCACAACGTCGAAACCGACGCCCGGCATAATCATTACGTTTGATTTTTTCGCCTGTTCGTCACGTTTGGCAAGCGCTTCAAAAACCGCGATTTCGCCCGTAATATCCGTGTAATGTTTGCCGAGTCTCAAACAGGCTTCGACCATCAATTTTGAAGTCAGCGAAAAAGGTCCCGCGCAGTGAACGACGAAATCGACTTGTTTTAAGGTATATTCGAGCGATTTTTTATCTTCGAGCGCAAACGTTCGGCACGTTAAACCCAACTCTTTGGCGAGCGGTTCGACTTTGTTTTGACTTCTGCCCGATAGAATCGGTTTCAATCCGCGTTTTACGGCTTCTCTGGCAATAAGCGCGCCGGTGTAGCCGTTTGCGCCGTAGATTAGAAAGTTTTTAGGCATAAGTTAATCTTGGCATTTCATCCCAAGTTCTACCTTCTAAAAGCCGACCTGTTTTCTTTTTATTAACTCCACCCCATTGTTTGAAGAAAAACGGCACATCAAAGTTTTGACATTGTTCGCGGATTTCCAAAACCCACTCTTCTTTTATCGGTCTTGCGCCGTAACCGCTTTCGCCGCCGACGATGACCCAATCGATTTCTTTCAGGTTTAGATTTTTCAACGCGCCAAGAAGCGGCTCTAGTGATAGAAACTTTACTTTCGCGCCTGTCTGTCGCAATTCATCAATGCGGTGAACATATTTTTGACTTTCAACCGAAACGCCCATCCAAATATTCGGCGACCATTCAAGTTCCGAACTCAATTTCGCCAATCTGTCGGCGCGTTTTGTCAAAACCTGAAAACGATGCCAATGCGCGCGTTTCATTACGTCGAAAACTTGCTGAATATAATCAAGCGGAACATCTTTATGAAAAAGGTCGGACATCGAATTCACAAAAATAGTTTGCGGTTTTTTCCAACCGAGCGGAAGTTCGAGCATCCGCGCTTGCAAAGTCAGTTTGAAGCCGTTTTTATAATTGGCTTGCCCCATTGCTTTCAGACGCTTTGCCAATCTTTCAGCGTAACAATGCTTACAGCCCGGACTGATTTTGTTACAGCCCGTTACCGGATTCCATGTTGATTCCGTCCATTCAATTGTTGATTTTCCGCTCAATTTATTACCTCTGTTTCAAAATATTTTGTGCAATTCTTACTGCAATAGGCGCACCATTTGGATTTCCGACTGCAAAACACAAAAGAAAAATTGGAGAGTTAATTGAATTATTCAGAAATAAAGGGTTTGGAGCGACATCGGCAAATACGGTTTTTAGTCTATCGTTAAAATATTTGGCAATATTTTCAAAAGATGCTTTCTTAACAAAAAAACTTTCTTTTTCTGAAGATATAAGATTTGTCCTTTCTTCTTCATAAAAGAATTGCTTAAACCATTCTTCTCCACCAAACAAATTATTAAGGGCTTTTTTTCTTCCTTCTCTGATTTTTCCGTTTTTATTAAGTAAGCGATTCACCGCTCCGATAGGAAATAATATCCACAGGTCAATGGCTTTTGTGTTTGCAATAGCTTCGATTGTTTTCCAATTTACCTGCATTCCGTAAGGGTCAAGAAACATTACGGCTCTATTTCTATTTTTTATCCAATCTTTTTCGCACAAGGTTTGAATATAGCTATTTGCCTCTGCATTAACAATTTCTATTTTGTCTGACAAAGTGGAAAATCCCTGTTTTATTTCTTGGAGCGCAGAAAATCGGGATTTGTTCTTTTCAATGAAAATATATTTTTGAAATGGCGGTTCAATCTGTAGTGCTATTCTTGCCGACCCATCGATTACTTCCTCCAAATTCATTTCTAAATCATCTGGAAACAAATTCTGTGAGTATTGGTTTTTCGGCGTATTTATAAAACCCGTTCCCGCAAAGGCATCAATGTATGCAGGTCGAAAATTTTTATTCTTTAATGCAGTCGTATATGCTGAGAGATATTTTGTAATTCTTTCAAGTTTATCTTTAGTCTAAGAATTGATATTTCCAAATGAGTGTTCCATATTTGAGACAATGTTTCTCCTTTGATTTATTTTTAGAACAATCTCAAATTAAGTGCAAGTGTTTTTTCCAATTTATCAAGAAATTCTTCGCGCCCGATTTCTTTTGCGCCTAAGACTTCAAAATGCGGCGTGATAACCTGCGTGTCGAGCCACGTCGCGCCGCGTGATTTTAAGTGTTCGATGAGGAAAAGAAGCGCGAGTTTCGAGGCGTTCGACGCCGTGTGAAACATACTTTCGCCGCAGAAAACGCCGTTCGCGTCGATGCCGTAAAGACCGCCGACGAGAGCGCCCGACGGGTTCCAGACTTCGACGCTGTGCGCGTCGCCCGCTTCGTGAAATTTGCCGTAAGCGCGAATAAAATCCCGCGTTATCCACGTTCCCGTTTCGCCCGCGCGCTTTATTTTCGCGCAGTTTTCGATGACTTGAGGAAAATCTTTGTCAATCGTAAAGGTAAATTCGGTTTTCAGCTTTTCTTTGCGAAGGGAGCGCGGAACGTGGAGTTCGGAAAATTCGAGAACGGCGCGTTTTTCCGGGCAGAACCACGGCAGCGGCAAACCTTCGATGCGCCACGGGAAAATTCCGCGGCGATAAGCGGCTCGCAAATTTTCAATTGATAAATCGCCGCCGAAGCCGATAATATCGCGGGCGTTGTAATAATAATCGCCGAACAAAACCCATTCGGTAAAGTCGTGTTCGCGCGGATTCGGGAAATTTATCGAAGACATAAGGCAAAATTTATAATTCTCAGCCAACCGAAAACCGATTATAAATCATCTTTAGATTTGATACATTTTCTCCGGTATAAATTCATAAGAGGTCTCCGAATGAAAAAGAATTTTTTTGCTTTAATAATCGTCTGGGCGTTTGCCTTAAGCGGCGTCGCGGCTGCCCAAACGAACACAGCGGGCGCTCAAACCAATCAGCTTGTTAATCTTTTGCCCGCGTCCGACGGCGCGATGACTTTTAATATGCAGCGTCTTTTAAGCGAAGCATTGCCGCAGATTTTGTCCGGCAATCAGCCGATACTCGCCGATGTTCTGGAGCATATCGACCGCGTGAAAGCGAAAACCGGCATTGATTTGCGGCAGTTTGAACAAATCGCCGTCGGCGTCTCCAGCCGAAAAAACGCTACGAGCGAACTCGATTTCGAGCCGGTCATTCTGGCGCGTGGCACGCTCAACGCCAACCAGTTGCTGACACTCGGCAAAATCGCCTCTAATTCAAAATACCGCGAAGAAAAAATCGGCAGCCGCACAATTTATATTTTTACGCCGCAGACGGCGCAGGCAGTAATCAAAACACTGCCGCCGCCGAATCAACCGTCAGTAAAAACCCGTTCGACGATTGAGAAAGCGCTCGATAGAATGTTTAATCGTTTGTCGAGCGAGCTAGCCGTCGCCGCGTTTGACAACAATACTCTGGCAATCGGTTCACCGGCGCGGTTACGCGAAACTTTCGGCGCGACGCCGCGCATCAGCGGAGATGTTCTTGATTTAACAAGCCGAAAACCGAACGCGCTGGTCAATTTCAGCGCAAGTCTGCCGAGCGGATTGTCGAGTTTCTTTAAACTCGACAACGACGAGCTTGGAAAAACTCTCGATTCAATTCGCTTTATGGCGGGCGCAATCGATGTAAATGACGGTAACGCGACCGTTTCGCTGACGGCGAAAACATCGAAGCCTGAACAGGCGACGAGTTTTCAGGAACAGCTCGAAGGCTTTCAGAACATCGGCAAAATTTTTCTCGGCGGAGCTAAGGGAGCGGACAGACAGGTTTACGCGCGATTGGTTGAAAACGTAAAAATCGGGCGCGCCGCCAATGAAGTGATGCTCGATTTACAAGTTCCGCAGAGCGATATAAATTTTCTGCTCGATAAATTCGTTAAACCGAAAGTCAAAACAGTTTCTTCTAAATAAATTTGTTTCTCTCCTCCGAAACTTGCAGGCTGATTGGAAAATTCTTCCGTCAGCCTTTTTTTTCCGGCGAAAATCGCGTATCTTAAAAATCCGCAAAACTTTTTCGCGCGTCCAAAATCAAATGAAAAGAAAACTAAATCAAATAAAAATTTGGGTACTTCCGGCTTTAATCGTTCTTTGCTTCAGCTTAAATTTCGGCGTTTCGACCGCGGCACAGGAAATAGAGCGTTCGCGAACCGAAGCGAAACCGACGCCGACGCCTAATCAAACCACGACTCCGCGCCCGTCTGTTTCGCCGACTCCGATTGCGACGCCGACGGCAACGCCCGTTCCGGTTCAAACCGTTGCGGATTTGCAGTCGCGGATTCGCTTCGCTCTGTCGCGTCCCGAAGTGCGGCGCGGGCAAATCGGCGTCAAAGTCGTGTCTTTGGACACGAATAAAATCGTCTTTGAAAACAACGCCGAGAAGTATTTTATGCCCGCCTCGAATATGAAAAGCTATACAATCGCGGCGGCGCTCGAAAAACTTTCGCCGGATTTTCGGTTTGTAACGAGCGTTTACGCGCCCGCGATGCCGGACTCAAGCGGGTTGATTCGCGGCGACGTAACCGTTTACGGGCGCGGCGACGTTTCGCTCTCGTTCGCGTTTTTCGACGGCGATTATTTGAAAGGCGTGGACAATCTGGCGGCGGCGATTGCGCTCGCCGGCGTTAAAAAAATCGAGGGAAATTTAATCGGCGACGATAGTTATTTTTCGGGCAGCACGATTCCGGCGGGTTGGGAATGGGACGATTTGCAGTGGAATTCCGGCGCCGAACCGTCGGCTTTGACCGTTAATAATAACGTGATTAATTTGACCGTCAAGCCAAATTCTGTGGCGGGCGCGCCGTGCGTCGTGCAGTTTTTGCCCGTCAATCCGGTTGTCCGCGTCGTCAATCGCTGCACGACCGCGACTTCGGGCGCGAAACGCGATTTGCAGGTTTTCAAAAAGCTCGACCAGAATATTATCGAAATTTCCGGCACGCTCTCCGCCGACGATAAAGGTTTTAACAACGTCGTTACGGTTTCGCGTCCAAGCGAACTTTTTCTCGCTCTGCTTCGTCGGCTTTTAATTGAGAAAGGCGTCGTCATCACCGGGCAGAACCGCGTTGTCGGCGCAAAAGACAAAGCGTCCGCGCCGGTTGCCGCCGTTTCAAATGCTGCTTCAATTGCCTTTGTTCAGACAGTCGCGCCGGTTGAAATCGCCAAACTCGCGTCGCCGCCGTTAAGCCTTATCGCAGCGAAAACAATGAAGCCGAGCCAAAATCTTTACACGGAAAACATACTGCGCGCGCTCGGCGAGCAAATGAAAATATCTTCGATTCAAAATACCGCATTGCCGCCGGATAATCCGTTCGTCAATCCGAAAGCCGACAGCACAGGGCGCGGCATTTTTGCGGTGCAGAATTTTCTGCGGGAAATCGGCGTCGCGCCCGACGGCGTGATTCAGCACGACGGTTCGGGACTTTCGCGGCACAATCTGATTACGCCCGCTTCCTCAGTGCAGCTTTACTCGTTTATGGCGCGAAGCCGTTATGCCAATGTCTGGCGCGATACTTTACCGATTGGCGCGGTTGACGGAACTTTAAGAAATCGTTTTGCGGGAACGGCGGCGGCAGGAAACGTGCGCGCCAAAACCGGCACGATTGACCAGGTTTCGGCGCTCTCCGGCTACGCGACAACCGCTTCGGGCGAGCGGCTCGTTTTCTCGATTGTCGTCAACGGCGTCGCCGTTTCTTCGGTTCGCCAATCGGTAATCGACGAAATCGTCGTCGCGCTCGCCAATTTCAACGGCAGAAGCGGTCAATAAGATAGGTAAGTAGGTGATAGGTGAAAAGTAGAATAAATTCTTTCTTACCACTTATCACTTTTCAAAATGTCCAGAATTTTATCGTGAATGCCGCCGAAACCGCCGTTCGACATAATGGCGATGACATCGCCTTTCT
>JALZOE010000486.1 GCA_030857325.1 Acidobacteriota bacterium | reverse complement strand
CGTCGGCTGAAAAATTTAATCGGGTTAACGAACAAATTTGTTAATGGCTATTCGTCATCGTGTCCGTGCTGATGATGCTCGCCGTGTTCGTGTTCGTGCGTATGAGTCGTCGCCGTATGCGTATGCTCGTGCGTATGTTCGGTTTCGCCTTCGGCGTGCAGATGCTCGTGATGCGGCTCGTCGTGTGAATGCTCGTGCGAATGCGTTACTTCTTCGTGCGTGTGTTCGTGTTCGTGTTCCGTCATTATCGTTGCTCCTTTTTTACTAAGCGACAAAATTATTAAAGCGTTTCATTATACTCCGCTTGAATTGGTAATGGCAAAAACATCGGGGTTTCAAGCTGATTAAAACTGAAATTGTAAATCGAAACAAAAAGAAATTAGTTGAGGAAAATTAGCTTTTGTTTATCGAAATTCACGTTTCTAACTTTTCGGAAATTATCTTCGCCCGGCGTTTCTACGCTGGTTATTCTCGGTCATAATTTATGGCTGGTCGGCAAAAAAGGACCGGCGCAAATTCGCAAAGCTCTCAACAGCCGCCAAACTTTGAAGCAGAATTTTCTGCTCTACCGCAACGGAGCTTATCAATTGAATTCCGAACTTTCTTATTTGATTGACACCGAAGATTTCAGCCGCTTTGTCGCCGAAGCCGAAAAAGCGCACCGCAATAAAAACACGGAGCGTTTCCGGGAAAACGTCCAGGCGGCGCATAAAATTTATCGCGGCGATTTTATGGCGGAAATTTATGAAGACTGGGCGGAAGAACTGCGCTCGTTTTACCGCGAGCAATACGCGAGAATCTTGAAAAGGCGGAACAAAGTTTAAAACCGAAATTGATAACGAAGCGTCAAACTTCGTCCCGCGCCGTCAATTCCCCATCCGGGAAGCCGGTGGCTTTTATCCGTGATGTTTTCAAAATCGGCTGTAATTTCCTGCTGTTCGTTGAAGCGATAGCCGCCGCGAATATTGAACAAAGCGTAACCCGAAATCGAATTAAAGAGCGGAACGGCGGTGTCGTTATTGACGACCGGAACATCGTTAATCGTCGCGCCGATTGGCAGCAAACGATTTTGCACCTGCGCGAGCGTTTCGCCCGTCGCAATCAAAATTCCGCCCGCCGCGCCGCAGCCGGTCGTTCCCGGAGTCGTCAAACCGCGTATGCACGCGCCGCGCCGGAAAAAGTTTTGAATCTGCATTCGGGTGCGAGCCGCGCCGGTTCGTCTGTCCGTCAAATCGAGCGTCGATAAGCGGTCTTGTCTGCCCGCGAAATTGGCGTAAGTTTCAATCCAGAATCGCCTTTCAGCCGGTTGATAACGCAGCCGCAAAAATCCGAGCGCGGGCGGAATGCCGCCGCCGCCAAGATTCGGCGGTAACTTAGTCGCTCGATCTTCGGCATAAACGGTTGAGAAATTGCCGCCGATTGTCCAATCCTGCGAAAAGCGGTAATCCGCCGCAAGCTCAACTCCGCGCAGACGTGTGTCGCTGAAATTCGACTGCACCAGCACGGGCGCGGTCGAAAGCGGCACGAACACCGCGCCGTTCGCGTTTTGGCTCGAAATTGTTTGACTGCCGAGACTGCGCCCGACCGCGCCTGGCGGCAAAATCAAAGTCTGGCGGACAATCGTATCCGCGTAATCAACCAGAAAACCGGTAAAACTCGCGTCAAATTGTTTGTTGCGATAGCGCAGACTCGCTTCGTAGTTGTTGCTGATTTCGGAGCGGAGCGGCGCAACCGAAACGCCCGAAGAAACAGCGGCTGCGTCGGCTGTCGTTCCAATTGTCGCGCCCAAATCTGCGACTGAACTTGTCGAAACCTGAAAACCGACACCGACTAATCCGAGCGAACCGAGACTTGTAATATTCGGAGCGCGAAAACCGCGTGAAAAGTTAAACGCGGCATTCAGTCCGTCGGCGACGGTAACGACCGCGCCGATGCGCCCGGAAAAATCTTTAAATCCGGCTGAATCGTCGGGAAAGAGCCGTTGACCGGCGATTACGGGCGCGTCCGCCGCTTGTGCTTTGTAAATGCCGACGTTGTAGCGCAGCGCGCCGCTCACGCGCAGTCTGCCGGGAATCGCCTCAAAAGCGTCCTGGACATACACGCCGAACAAATCGTATTTCGCGCCGTTCGGGACGCGCGGGCGAACGAGCGTAACGCGATTGCCGAGCGCGGGTTCGGTATTAAATGACGGTGCGGAAACTTTATCGCGGTAAAAATCGCCGCCGCCGAGAAAACTATTTCTTGTAAATTGTTTGTCGAGAAAAAAGCTGAAGCCGATGCTCGTCGTGCGTTCTTTGTCGTTCGTAATCGCCGCGAGCGGGTTTCCCTGCCCGCCTTGATTGACGCGTTCTTCACGCTGGCTGTTATAGGAGAGGGTCGCCGATGCCGAATCGAAGAATCCGAGATTTTGTTTGTAATATCGCAGATAACCGAAATCGAGCATCAGGTTTCGCAAATCCGCGATTAAATTACCGTCGCCGCCCAAAAGCTGGTCGTAGCGTTTGCCGCCGTCCTGCTGCGAGCGTTGATAGCGAAAGCTGATTTGCCGGTCGTCGGTCGGCGCGAAATTTATTTGCAGAGTGCCGCCGTAATGCGTAAAAGCCGTGTCGGGCAAGCGTTCGCTGCCGGTGATGTCCGAAGGCAAACCTAAAAAACGGGTGATTGCCGAATGGCTGTCAATACCGCCGCCCGGTCGCAGAGTGTTGATGCGCCGCGCGTTCAAATTTCCCAAAATCCCGAATCGGCGCGTGCCGTAACTGACAAGAGCGTTGCTGCCGAAAGAGCGGTCGGCG
>JALZOE010000089.1 GCA_030857325.1 Acidobacteriota bacterium | reverse complement strand
TCTGCCGCCGGTTTCGCCGTCGCTGTTAATGCCGGTCGGTCGCCCCAAGCCGAGCATCTGCGCGTAGGCGAGCATTTTTTTATTGCCGAAATTCGCGCCGACAATCTGAAAATATTTGTTGTTTGAAAAAGCCAGCGCGTCGTTTAAGTCCATCGGAAAACGGCGCGCGTGAATTCTGCCGTCGCCGCCGTCGATAAGATTTTCGTTTAATCCGGCAATCGCCGTAACCAGTTTGATGGTCGAACACGGCTTGTAGCCGCGCCGAATCGCCCAATTCTGGTTGACGATTGATAAAATTTTGCCCGTCTGCGTTTCCATTACGACGACCATTCCGGCTCTGTTTCCAAGCGCTGAAATCGCGGCGCGGCGAACTTCCAAATCTTCGCCTTCGGTGTTGTCTCCCGCTATATTTGCAATCGTTTCGGTGCGTAGCCCGCGCTCGAAGGCGATGTGGCGCGCTCTGGCTTCACGGGCGGCTTGCTCGCGGCGGCGTGTTTCTTCCAGAGCGGCTTGCCGTCGCGCAACTTCGATTTCGCGCCGTCGGGCTTCTTCGGCTTGGCGAATTACTGCCAGACGTTTTTCTTCGGCTTGTCTCTTCAAGTCGGCTTGCCGTGTTTTTGCTGAAACCGTGTTTTTATTTTTTGCGTTTTTGTCTATGGCGTTTTTACCGGTTTTTGAGACAGCCTGTTTTTCCTTAACCGAAACCGCAGTTTTTTTACCGGCGACTTCTCTGGTCGTCGATTTTTTGTCGGTTGTTTGATTTTTAGCTGATTTCGATGCGGGACGGCTTGCGGCTTGCGGCTTTTTCTTACCGACGGCGGTTTTTCTTTTCTGAGCCTGCGTGTCGGCGGAAAAGAAAACGAGCATTACAAAAACGGCGGACAAAAGTTTAAAATACGACTTTTCAGCGGTAAAAAACATCGGCAAAATCCTCTTATTATTTGAAATTTATGATGAACTTCAGGCGGAGAGTTGGAATTTCGCGTAAACGACAAAAATTTTCCTGTTGCCCAAAACTTTGCTTAGAAAGCTAAATAAGAATATAACATTCAAAATAAGAATACGGCAAGAAAAAAACCGTTTCCGAATTTTCAGGCGTCATTAAATATGAATTTTCTCAATACATTTCGCGGCAGGCTTCTGGTAATTCTGGCGTTTCTTTTAATCGCCACGCTCGGCGTGCAGTATTACCTGAATCTGAAAACTCAGACTGAAAACAATGATTTGCGTCAGAAGCAGACGCAGGCTTTGGTTGCCGGAATCGCGCTCGGCATCAACGGCGTTACGTCCAGAGACCGTATTCAGGATATTGTCAAAAGCGAAGGTCAGACGTTTTTCGACCAGGAGACGACCGAGCGAATTAAAGACATTATCGTCGTCAATCCCGAATGGCAAATTTACGACAGTTTAAATTCCGAATATCTGCCGGCGGTAAATGAAGACAACGAAACGATTTATAAGAATTTAAGTGAATTGAAGAATTTGCCGCCGCTGATGGAAGCCGAGCGTCTGGGCGAAGACCGTCGGAAATTTCCGAACGCCGACGCGGTAGCCAACGACAGCAGCGACGGTGAAACATACGCCATTCCGATTGAAACCAGCGACGGACGTTTTTATGTAATGGTGATTCTCGAAAACGACAAAAAAGAAGCCGTCAGCCGCGCCGCCCGCCCGCTTATTTACACTCTGGGGATTTTATCGATTTCAACGATAATCACGATTTTTCTCGTCTGGCGATTTACACGCCCAATTTCCAATCTGTCGAACGCGGCGCGGCTGGTTGCCGAAGGCGATTTGAGCGTGCGCGTCGAAGACGGAAAAAGAACCGACGAAATCGGGCAGCTCGCCTCGCGCTTTAACGAAATGATTGCCGAACTCGAAAAAACGCGTCAGCTCGAAGCGCAGTTGCAGCAGGCGGAAAAGTCGGCGGTCGTCGGCAGACTCGGTTCGGCAATCGCTCACGAAATCCGCAACCCGTTAAATTACATCAACTTAACGCTCGACCATCTGCGCGTTAAATTCGCCCCGGAAGACGAAAATAAAAGAGGTAATTTCGAGAAATTAACTTCGCAGTTAAAAACCGAAGTCGGGCGCATCAACCAGCAAATCACCGATTTTCTAAGTTATTCGCGCCCGGCAAAAGCGAATTTGCAGCCGATTAACGTCAGAAACGTCATCGAAGATTCGCTCCGCATCGTCGAAGCGCAAGCCGAAGAACAAAACATTGAAATCAAACTCGCCGAAAGCGAAAACACACCGCCGATTTTAGGCGACGCCGAATTTCTGCGCTCGGTTTTCAACAATCTTTTTATCAACGCGGTTCAATCGATGGAATCGAACGGCGGAAATTTAGACGTAAAAATCGCGCCCGAAAACGATTTTGTTACGATTGAAATCATCGACACGGGCAAAGGAATTTCCGAAGAAAGTCTGGCGAAAATCTTCGAGCCGTATTTTTCGACCAAAGAAACCGGCACGGGTTTAGGTCTGGCGATTGTGCAGAAAATCGTCGATGCTCATAATGGAACGATTGCGGTCGAATCGAAATTAGACGAGGGAACGAAGTTTGTAGTGAAATTACCGAAAGCCAAAGATTAGCCACGAACAAACACGAAAGAACACGAACAGGAAATCAAATTTATATTTGAATTTCCGTGATTTTGCCTTCATCATTTTGTCTTTTCTACTTTCGTGTCTTTTCGTGTTTGTTCGTGGCTGATTCTTTTCTGTGGCAAAATAAAACTATGGCTAGAAAATCGATTTTAGTGGTTGACGACGAGAAATCTCAGCGCGAGATTTTGGAGATGATTTTGTCGGGCGAAGGCTACGACGTAACGACGGCGAGTTCGGGCGAGGCGGCGATGAAGTTTGTCGCCGACCGACATTTCGACCTGGTTTTGACCGATTTGAAAATGACGGGAATGAGCGGGCTTGATTTATTAAAAGAGCTGACCGATTTTGATAAGTCTATTATCGTTCTGCTTTTAACGGCGCACGGAACGGTCGATTCGGCGGTTGACGCGCTTCGCCTTGGAGCTTTCGATTATTTGCAGAAACCATATGACCGCGAAAAACTGCTCGATACGATTTCGCTCGCTTTGAATAAACTCTCGACGCTCGACACGGAAATCGTTTCCGATTCGCCGGAGATGGACAAGGTTAAAAAGATGATTTTGAAAGTGGCGAAGTCGAATTCGACTGTTTTGATTCGCGGCGAATCGGGAACGGGCAAGGAATTGATTGCGCGCTCGATTCACAAAAACTCGCTGCGCTCCGACGAAGTTTTTCAAGCCGTCAACTGCGCCGCGATAAACGAAAACCTGCTCGAAAGCGAGCTTTTCGGACACGAAAAAGGCTCGTTTACCGGCGCGGTCAACGAAAAGAAGGGCTTGTTTGAAGTCGCCGACGGGGAACGCTTTTCTTGGACGAAATCGGCGAGCTTGATATTTCTCTGCAAGCTAAAATTCTGCGCGCTTTGCAGGAAAAACAAATCCGGCGCGTCGGCGGAACTAAAGAGTTAAACGTCGATGCGCGCGTCGTCGCGGCGACCAACCGTGATTTATTGAAAATGTCGCAGGATGGACGTTTCCGCGAAGATTTGTATTATCGTCTAAATGTTCTGTCGATTGAGATTCCGCCGCTGCGCGAGCGTCGTTCCGACGTTCCGGTTTTGATTGAATATTTTCTGAAAAAACACACGCGCGACACCAAACGCCAGATAAAACTCAGCACGGAAGCAAAACGTCTGCTGGAAAATTACAGCTATCCGGGAAACGTCCGCCAGCTCGAATCGGCAATCGAACGCGCCACGCTTCTATGCGAAAACGACACGATTACGCTCGAAGATTTGCCGCCGGAAATGCAGTTGGTTCAGACGCCGGACGCAAACGCCGACGCGCTCTTTAAACTGCCGTCGAACGGCGTCAACTTTGAAGATGTCGAGCGCAGTTTGATAATGCAGGCAATGGAGCGAACCGACAATAACATCACGAAATCGGCGAAAATGCTCGGCTTGACGTTTAGAACTTTGCAGTATCGGCTGGAAAAATTCGGCTTCAAAAAAGAAACCGACGGAACGGAAGAAGACGAATGACATTTAACATTTACCGGACGTTTTTGATAAATGATAAATGAAAAGGAGACTGCAATGGATTTGTTTTCGACATTGAGTTTGGCGCTCGGCACGGCTTGGACTTCCGGCATTAATCTTTACGCGACCGTTTCCGTTTTGGGACTTCTGCAAAAATTCGGCGCGACAAAACTTCCGGGCGGCTTGGATGTTCTCGATAACTGGTGGATTATCGGCGTCGCCGGATTTTTATATTTAATAGAATTTTTCGCCGATAAAATCCCATACGTTGACAGCGTTTGGGACATAATTCACACGTTTATCCGCGTTCCGGCGGGCGCGATTGTCGCTTATGCGGCGACTAATGAAATGGATTCGACCGTCGGCATTATCGCGACTTTATTCGGCGGCGGTCTGGCGCTGTCGTCGCACGGCACAAAAGCCGCTCTGCGCGCGACGGCAAACATTTCGCCCGAACCTGTTTCAAATTGGGCGTTATCGTTCATCGAAGACGCGATTGCCATCATCGGCTCGGTTCTCGCCGTTTTCGCGCCGGTTTTAATTGCGATTGTTTTAGTAATTTTTCTCATTTTCTTCGTCTGGTTTATGCCGAAATTTGTCGGCGCGATACGCCGCATAACGAGCGGCGTGCGCGGAATTTTCGCGGGCGAAGGCTTTAAAGGCGTAACGCGCAAATCTCCGTAAATTAAATTTAAGATTCGGTAGTTAAATTTTTCGTGCAATCTTTTCAATGCGATTCGTTCTGCTGTTGAAATTTTTGAAAACGAGGAAAATATGAAAAAAATTACATTCGCGGGTATTTTGTTTTTTGCGGTTTTAACCGCTTGTTCCAGCGCCGACAGTTCATCTTCAAATTCTTCAATTGCGACATACGGCAGTTCTGAAAAAATAAGTGTCGGCGGCGGAATGTCGAATCAGATGACTGCACAGGCAATTCCTGCAGAGAGAATGTCCGCGCAGAAAATTTCGCTCGAACAATCCGAGCAAACGCAAATCGCGCCCGCCGCGATAGAAAGAAAAATTATTCGCAACGCCGATTTGGAACTCGAAGCCGACGCGCCCGGCGACGCGCAGGCGCGCATTACGACGATTACCGAAGCTAAAGGCGGTTTTGTCATCGAATCGAACCGGAGCGGCAGCGACGTGAAAACCACCGAGCGCGACACGGTAACGATGACCGTTCGCGTTCCGGCTGATAAATTTGACGAAGCGCTCGACGAGATTCGCAAAACGGCGACGCGCACGATTAGCGAAACCGTTAAAGGACAGGACGTTACCGAAGAATTTATCGACATCGAAGCGCGTCTCAAATCGCAGAAAGCTCTGGAAGCGCAGTTTCTTGAAATAATGAAGCGGTCGAATTCGGTCACGGAAGCGCTCAGTATTCAGCGCGAAATCGCCGACGTGCGCGGCGAGATTGAAAAAGTCGAGGGCAGAAAACAATTTCTGCAAAATCAATCGAGCCTTTCGACCGTTGAAATTAAAATCCAATCGCCGACGGCGTTCGCCGCCAATTCGTCCGGCTTTTTCTACCGCATCGGCGAATCGTTTGGCGATGGATTCGACGCGGCTTTGGGTTTTATACTCGTTTTAATCACGGTCGTCGTCGCGCTTCTACCGTTTTTGATTTTTATCGTCTTGCCGATATATCTCGTTGTGCGTTACTTTTTAATGAGGAATCGCAAACGACGACTGGCGAGTGAAATTGCGCGAGAGGAAATTAGAAGCGAATGAAACTGGAAAGACTTTTTCAAATTTTGGCGGTGATTCTGATTGGAATCGCCGCATTTTTTGTGTGGGCGGGAAATACGGACGGCATTTTTGTCGCATCGGTCGTCGGCGCGGTTTGCTTCTTTTTGAGCATTCGTTTCCAGGTCGGCGAGCGCGTGAAACAGAGAAAAGCGGAAGAAATTGTAACCGACGATGAGAACCAATAAGCACGGATATTTATTTGGAAATGCGGAAATTTAATAATCTGCCGATAACTCACTGCCGACCGCTGACAACCGAAGTATGAAAATCGTTTTATCGACATTCGGCTCGCTCGGCGACCTTCACCCGATGCTCGCGCTGGCAATCGAGTTGCGGAATCGCGGACACGAAGCGCGTATTAGCGCGATGGAGTTTTACCGCGAAAAAATCGACGCGCTCGGTTTTGAATTGTTTCCGCTGCGTCCCGATATAAATCCTGAAAACACGGAACTTGCACGAATTATAATGGACGCCGAAAAGGGAACGGAAAAACTTATCAAGGAAATTCTTTTTCCGAATCTCGGCGCGATGTATGAAGATTTGACGCGGGCGGTCGAAACGGCGGATTTGCTGGTTACGGGCGAAGCCGTTTATCCGGTTAAATCGGTTGTCGAGAAAACCGGAATCAAGTGGATTTCGACGAGTCTCGCGCCGATTTCTTTTTTCTCCGCGCACGACCCGAATGTTTACCCGACGACGCAGTGGTTAAAATACTTGCGCGGTCTTCCCGCCGGTTTTCACAAAAATCTTTTTTCTGTTATGCGCTGGACGATACGCGATTGGTTCGAGCCATATCGAAAATTTCGGCGCGAACTCGGTTTGGATGAAAATCACGACCCGATTTTTGCGGGAAAATACTCAAAACTGCTGCATCTGGCGATGTTTTCCAAAGCTCTTGGAAAGCCGCAACCCGATTGGCATCGTCCGACGCTGCAAACCGGATTTTGTTTTTACGACGGGCAGAACGATTTGGGAAAGATGCCGGAAGATTTGCAAAAATTTCTTGACGCGGGCGAGCCGCCGATTGTTTTTACGCTCGGTTCAGCCGCCGTGATGGACGCGCGCGATTTTTTTGAAGAAAGCGCGAAGGCGGCGAAAATCTTAAAACGCCGTGCCGTTCTGCTTTACGGAATTTTCAACCAGCCGCCGAAGAATCTGGACGAAAACATCGTCGGTTTCGATTACGCGCCGTATTCGCTCGTGTTTCCGAAAGCCGCCTGCGTCGCGCATCAAGGCGGCGTCGGGACGACCGCGCAGGTTTTGCGCGCCGGCGCGCCGCATTTAATTATGCCGTATAGCCACGACCAGCCGGACAACGCCGCCCGCTGCGAGCGCATCGGCGTGGCGCAAACGATTTCACGCGAAAGTTACACGGCTAAAACGGCGGCAAAACAGTTAAGCGAAATTCTCGAAAATAAAAACTATAAAGCAAACGCGGTCGAGGCGAGTAAGATAATCAGAGTCGAACACGGCACAAAAATGGCGTGTGATGCGATTGAAGCGGTGTTAAAATAAATATTGTGGACACATTAGAACATCTTTTAGAGAACAATAAAAACTGGTCGAAAAGCATTAAAGCGACGCGCCCGGATTTTTTTCCAAACTGGCTAAACAGCAAAATCCCGAATATCTCTGGATCGGCTGCTCGGACAGCCGCGTTTCGGCAAACACCATCGTCGGTTTGATGCCGGGCGAAATTTTCGTTCACAGGAACGTCGCCAATCAAGTCGTTCATACCGATTTGAATTGTCTGTCGGTTATTCAATATGCGGTCGATGTTCTTAAAGTCAAACATATCATCGTTTGCGGGCATTACGGCTGCGGCGGTGTCAGAGCGGCGCTCGAAGACGGGCAGAACGGTTTGATTGACAATTGGCTGCGGCACGTTCAGGATACGGCGAATCTCTACGACGAGGTTCTGGCAAAATTTGAAACGGAAGAAAAAAACTGGATAAACTTTCCGAGCTGAACGTCATCGAACAGGTGCTTAACGCCGGCGAGACGACGATTGTGCGCGACGCCTGGAATCGCGGTCAAAATTTAACCGTCCACGGCTGGATTTACAGTATCAATGACGGAATTATCAGCGATTTGGACGTTTGTCTCGAAAACAACGCTCGAACTGAAGGTTTTACGCAAACGTTTTTTGTGAGCCGGAGCGCGGACATCTTGTCCGCTTTTGAACGCTTCAGGCGTTCAAAAGCGCGCGAGTAAAAATCAATGCTGCATTTTACTTAAAAGTTTATTCGCGCCTTTTGGCGCTCAAGGCGGACAGGATGTCCGCGCTCCCGGTGAGAAAGTTTTGTTATAAAAGGATTTTTTGATGAAGACCGAAAAAAATATTATTTATTGGTTGTTTTTGTTTTCCGTGTCGGCTTCGTTTGTCTTCGGACAAACGGCGCAGAAACCTTCGGCGATGCGCGAGCGGAAAGCCGCGCCGAC
>JALZOE010000485.1 GCA_030857325.1 Acidobacteriota bacterium | reverse complement strand
GGACCGACGCCGCAGTTCAAACCGATAACGTCCGCGCCGTATTGGTCGAGTCGCCTTGTGATGATTTCGACATCCGCGCCGAAAAGAGTTTTCCCGTCAGTCTGAATCGTCATCTGCGCCATAATCGGCAAATCGCACAATTCCTTTACCGCTTTTATGCCCTGCTCGATTTCCGACAAATCGGAAAAAGTCTCCAGCAGAAATAAATCGACGCCGCCTTCTAAAAGCGCGGCAACTTGTTCGGCGAACATTTCCTTTGCTTCGTCAAACGATGTCGGACCGTAAGGCTCGATGCGTAAATCGAGCGGACCAATCGCACCCGCGACAAACACTTCTTCGCCCGCCGCTTCACGTGCCAGACGCGCGCCTGCGATGTTGATTTCCGACAATTTATTTTCTAGACCGTATTGCTGCAATCTATGTCTGGTCGCGCCGAACGTATTCGTCTCGATAACGTCCGCGCCCGCTTTGACGTATTCTTTATGAACTTCGCGCACGAGGTCGGGCGAAACAAGATTCAATTCGTCGTAAGAACGATTAATATAAACGCCTTTATCGTAAAATCTCGTCCCGATTGCGCCGTCGAAAACGTAGATGCCGTCCGATTCAAGCAGTTCTCTAAAATTTCTCATAAAATAAAAAATTCCCGCCTGCAAAACAGTCGCGAGAATTCTAGAAATTACTTTGTCGAATCGGCTGTTTAGCAGTTTATTTTACGTGGTCGCAAGTCGCTTTGTAACTCACCACGAAGGTTGAAATAAATAGTGCGATTTTAGTCGCCGACTGTCAAGCAGAGAGAATTTAGTTTGCCTTCGTTTTGCCGAAACTTGCCGGCTTTTGGGAGCGCGGACATCTTGTCCGCGATGAGTGCGAAAGCGCGAACAAAAGTTTCGACAAAATTTAACATCGAGTTTTTTCTCGAATTTTTGAACGCTTGGCGCGTTCATTGTGGACAAGATGTCCGCGCTCCGACTGAAAACATCAATTCAATTATTTCTGACATTTCGGGCAGAAATAACTTGACCGCCCGCCTTGTTTGACCCGCTCAATCGGCGTTTCGCATTCGATGCACGGATTTTTTTCGCGGTCGTAAACGCGCCAGCTTGTTTCGTAACCGCCGCCGTAATAACTGCCGTCGATATTTTCGGGATTGACATTTAAGGTCGAGCCGTGCGCGATTGATTCGGCGAGAACTTCGCGGATTTTTTCAAATAATACGTCGGCTCGTCTGGCGGAAAGTCTATCGGCGGCGATTTGCGGATTAACGCGAGCCAGAAACATCGCTTCCGCCGCGTAAATATTGCCGAGTCCGACGACTTTCGTCTGGTCGAGCAGAAATTCTTTGAGCGATTTTTTAGAAGTTTTTAAAGTTTTCCGAAAATATTTTTTATTAAAATCTTCGGAGAAAGGTTCGGGCGCGAGTTTTTTTATTTCTTTGGCGTCGGAGAGTTCGGCGGTTTCGACGATTTTCATCAAACCGAAATGTCTCTGGTCGGAAAAAACGAGTCGATTTTCGTCTTCAAAATAAAAAACGGCGTGCGTGAACTTCGGATTTTCGCGCTCGGCGGACAATAGCAAAAATCGCCCGCTCATCCGCAGATGCGCGATTAAAGTTCGATTGTTGTCCAACTCGAAAAGTATATGTTTGCCGCGCCGGTGAACGCGCTTTATCGTCGAATTTTTCAATTTTTCGGCAAAATCGGCGGGCGGATTTTCCGGCGCGAGTCTTTCGCGCACCAGTTCGGCAATTAAAATCCGACGATTTTTAACGATTTTGTTTAACGATTGCGCGACGAGTTCGACTTCCGGCAGTTCAGGCATATCTTGATTTTGGATTTTAGATTTTGGATTTTGGACTGCCGTTATTTTAAGTTTCGGTTCTCAATTCGGTCAAACGAAAGAAATCCAAGTCAGTCGGTTTTTGCAAATGACTGACTTGGATTTTATAAACAATTCGGAACAAAATTTTGTCGGATAAACTGTTTTTTACCGAAAACGTTTTATTTGTTTATTGATTCGTCGCCGCGTCCGCCGTGATTTGATAACGCAGAAGCGCGCCGACTCCGCCGACATCTTTCAATAAGTTTTCATCTTCGATAAATCGTATGTTATCAGCCGTTTGCAGCGCGAGCCGGATGACTTCATCGACGACCGAGCCGGATTTTCTGAGATTCGGAATTTCTTCGTCGCCCGGCGCGTAAGCGGTTAAAACTCTGAAAACTTTTTTCGGGTCGTATTCGATGTTGCCCGAATCGGCGCTGATATAAAGTTCCTGAACCTGCCCGTTGGAAAGCGCTTCGAGCGTTTTTTCGACACCGGTAACGCCCAAACCGGCGTCGTAGTTCTGTTCCATCAAATTGTCTATTTTCTCCTTGTCGGCGAGCGTGTCGTGTTGGCGAATCGCTTGTTCCGACGCTTCGATTACTTCGTTTTCGGGCGTGTTGACGTTGAGCCGGAGAACGTCGATAACCTTGTCATCCAATTCCTTGGTCAGTTCGGCGCGCAAAATCGGAATAATAACGGCTTCGTCGCCAGCCAGAACGATTTGTTTTATGCCGTCTTTACGCACGATTTTATCGAGATCTTCGACGATTTCCTTGGCGTGCTGCTGGTGAAAATTTTCCAGTTGTCGCTGATAACGGATATGCGAGCGGTCGTCGGCAACCGAGCTGTTTGTTTTTATGTTTTGAATATCTTCCTTTTTAACGACGTTGCCGCGCTTAAAGGTGTAAATATGAGCCGCGTTGGTGTCGGCTAAAACCACGGCGTAGAGCGGATTTTGCTCAATCAGACGAACGAGCGGAAAAAGATACGGT
>JALZOE010000484.1 GCA_030857325.1 Acidobacteriota bacterium | reverse complement strand
TTCGAGAGCCTTCAAAATTTCTTCGTCCTTTAATTCTTCGGGCATCGACGGAACAAAGGCGACAGTTTGCGCGATGTGTTCCTCGACATCTTCGACAAGTTTAAGCCGTCCCAATTTGTATTTGCGCTTGCTGTTTAGATGATAAAGAATCGTAACCAACCACGCGCGGCAGTTCGTGTCGGGCGTGTAGCGGTGAAACGATTTCAAAGCCTGAATAAAGGTTTCCTGCGTTAAATCTTCGGCTTCCTCGCGGTCGCGCGCCAAGTAATTTGCCACGCGAAAAACGTCCGCCATCAAAGGCAAAGCCTCGGCTTCAAACGCCGCCCATTCTTTTTCCCGTTCACTTCCGCTACCGAACATATAATTTACAGCCAATTCGCCCCGGACATTATATCAATACCGCGGATGCCGTCGTTTATTCCGCAATCGAAAATAATTTTATTTTCGCCGCGCCGGGAATAATCCGGCTGCCGTTTTGTATCTTGTCTGTGAACCGGGCGATTTTTTTCGCTTCCGGCAAAATCTGACATTTATCAGGGAGAATTAAAACTATGAAAAACTTAAAGGCATTTTTATTCGTCGGCGCGCTGCTGTTGTCGGCGTTCGCGTTTTCCGCATCGGCGCAAAACACGATGAGGAGCGGAAAATCAAGTGGGAAAGCTCGACCGACGGTGGCGATTATCAGAGCCGACTGGTGCAGCGCGTGCAAGCAGGTCGAGCCGATTATGGATGAATTACGGCAGAAATACGCGGGCAAATTCAATTTCGTCGTGCTTGACGTATCGAACGACGAAACCACCGAACGAGCGGCGGCGACGGCAAAATCGCTCGGCTTGAGCGGCTTTTTTGAAGCCAACAAAAAAAGCACTTCGACGGTCGGCATTTTCAAAAACAAACGTCAGGTTTTTATAACCACGCACAACCCGAAACGAGCCGATTACGTTCGCGCCTTCGACAAAGCCTCGAAAAAAGCGTGAATTATTTTTCTTTGAAAAAAGCGCGCGGGACGAATCAAGGGCAGGAACAAGGACGCGCTTTTTTCAAAGGAATCAAATTTTGATTAAAAGATTATGGAAAACCTTGTCGAACAACTGCAAACTTATTTGAGCGCGAATTCCCTGCTGGCTTATCCGGCGGCGTTCGTCGCCGGTCTGCTCATCAGCTTTACGCCGTGCGTTTATCCGGTGATTCCGATTCAGCTCGGCTTTATCGGCGGGCAAACCGCCGCTTCGCTCGAAGGCGAAAAGAAAAGCGTTTTCAGCTCGCGCGGCTTGACGCTTTCAGTGCTTTTCGTCGTCGGAATGAGTCTGGTCTACGCCGCTCTGGGCGCGTTCGCCGCGCTGACCGGAACGCTTTTCGGCAGTTGGGCGGCAAGCCCCTGGGTTTATATTTTAATGGGAAACGTCGTTCTGCTTTTGGCTTTATCGATGTTTGACGTTTTTTCCCTGCAAGCTCCGCAGTTTTTAAGCCGCTGGAATCCTGAGAAAAAAGGCAAAGGTTACATTTCGGCATTGCTCGTCGGCGCGTCGTCCGGTTTAATCGTCGGACCCTGCACCGCGCCCGCGCTCGGCGCGACTCTGGCTTATGTCGGAACGCAGGGCAACCCGCTGTTCGGCGCGAGCGTTTTATTCGTGTTCGCATTCGGAATGGGCGCGCTGATGATTCTGCTCGGCTCGTTCAGCGGACTCGTCGGCATTCTGCCACGCTCCGGCGCGTGGATGCAGCGGGTGAAAATAATCTTCGGCGTGTTGATGTTAATCGTCGCCGAATACCTTTTCATTCAAGCCGGTGAAAGATTTCTTTAGAACGATTTTTAAGAGGAAAATTTATGTCAAAATCAAATTATATTTTAGTAACTATTCTTATGACCGTTGCCATTATCGGCGGGCTGACGGCTTGCGGCAATGCGGTCAAACCCGAAACCGCTCCGTCATTGACCGTCGCGCCGAACGAGCAAGCCGCGCCCGCGCGCGAAGCCAAGGTCGGCAGTCTCGCGCCGGAATTTGAACTCGCAAAGCTCGACGGCGCGAAAATTTCGTCCGCCGATTTCGCGGGCAAACCGGCGGTTTTAGTTTTCTGGACGGCGTGGTGTCCGTCGTGCAAAGAAGAAGCTCCGCACATCAACCGGCTGGCGGCTGAATACCAGAGCAAAGGCGTTCGGGTTTTAGGCATCAACATCGGCGAAGGCGCGGCGCGTGTGGGCGAAGGCATCAAAGATTTCGGCATCGAATACGACGTTGTGCGCGACGCCGACGCGCAAGTCGCCAAAACCTACAAAGTTGTCGGCACGCCGACCGTCGTTTTTCTCGACAAAAAAGGCGTCGTCCGCTTTTTCGGAAACGAGTTGCCGAAGGATTATGCCGCCCGGCTCGACACGCTGAATGCCGGCAGTTAATCATCAGTTAATCGGATTCGGCATAAATTTTGGGGCTGAATTTTTATTTAGCGATAATTTATATAGCGACTTTCCTATCGCATCGTTCGTTAAGCTCAAATTTGTCGCTTGCGGTTTCGCCCGTGTCAATTCCGCCGTTCGCTTTTCTCAGTGAATTTTCTAACCATTGTCGTTAATGCAATTACACCCGCGACGGCGATTCCGGCGACGGCGAGCGGTTTAGCGATGGTCAAAACTTTGCGCGCCCGCGTGCCGTATTCGAGATTATGTTGCCCCCAGCGCCGTAATTGCTCGTAAGCCATAATCGCCTGACCGCCTAAGTTTGCGTCCGCGCCCAAACCTTCGAGCAAGCCAGTCATCGCGTCGCGCAAAACCGGATGACCGCCGACGAAATGAACGTGCGAATCGTTTTTATATTCGTCTCGCGC
>JALZOE010000483.1 GCA_030857325.1 Acidobacteriota bacterium | reverse complement strand
GATATGAGCGCGGAAGATTTTCGCCGCGCCGGATACGAGATGATTGACTGGATTGCCGGTTATTTCGAGCGTCTGGAAGATTTGCCGGTTTTATCGCAAAACGCGCCGAACGATTTGAAAAACGCCTTGCCCGAATCTGCGCCCGTCAACGGCGAGAGTTTCGACGCTATTTTCGCCGACGTTGAACGGCTGATTCTGCCCGCCGTAACCAATTGGAATCATCCGAATTTTCACGGACTTTTCGGCACTTCGACGAGCGCGGCGGGAATTTTCGGCGAAATGCTCGCCGCCGCGTTCGATCAGAAAGCGATGCTCTGGCGAACTTCTCCGGCGTCAACCGAACTCGAAGAAGTAGTAACCGATTGGCTGCGGCAAATGATGAATCTCGACGCCGGTTTCAAAGGAATTATTTACGATACGGCATCGGTTTCAACTCTGCACGCAATCGCGGCGGCGCGTGAAGGCTTGGATTTGAAGATTCGTGAAACGGGAATGAGCGGGCGCGACGATTTGCCGCTTCTTCGAGTTTACACGTCCGAGCAGGCGCATTCGTCGGTCGAGAAAGCCGTTATTTTATTGGGTTTAGGTCAGGAATCTCTGCGGAAAATCGGAACGAACGAGCGTTTTGAAATGGACGCGCGCGCATTGCGCGAAGCGATTGAAGCGGACAAACGCGCCGGATTTATACCGTTCTGCGTCGTCGCCACCGTCGGCACGACTTCGACGACGAGCATCGACCCGATTGAAGAAATCGTTCCGGTTTGCAAGGAAAACGCGCTGTGGCTGCACGTTGACGCTGCGTATGCCGGAAGCGCGGCGATTGTTCCCGAACTGCAATATTGTCTAAAAGGCTGCGAGCGCGCCGACTCGGTTGTAACGAATCCGCACAAATGGCTGTTCACGCCGTTCGATTTATCCGTTTTATATTGCCGCCACACCGATTTATTAAAACGCGCCTTTTCCCTTGTTCCCGAATATTTGAAAACAACCGAAACCGTAACAAACCAAATGGATTACGGCATTCAATTAGGCAGACGTTTTCGTTCCTTAAAACTCTGGTTCGTGATGCGTTATTTCGGTCAAAACGGTTTAATCGAACGAATCCGCGAACATTGCCGTCTGGCGAAATTGTTAGCAAGCTGGATTAAAGAAAGCGAAGATTGGGAACTTCTCGCGCCTGTTCCGTTCGCGCTCGTCTGTTTCCGAGCGTGTCCGAAAACAATCGAAAATCTTGATAAACTAAACGAAAAAATAATGAATGAAATCAACGCTTCGGGCAAAGCGTATCTGTCGCATACGAAATTAAACGACAAATTTACGATTCGGCTTTCGATTGGGAGCATTCACGTCGAAGAAAAACATATCGAAAAAGTCTGGAATCTGCTCAACGCACAATTGGAATCGTTAAAAAAATGAAATACGTCAAAGAGTCGGTAATAAAAGCCGCGCCCGAACGAGTTTTCGCCTTTCACGAGCTTCCCGACGCCTTCGAGCGATTAGTTCCGCCGTGGGAAAACGCGAAAATTATTCAAAAAGCCGACATTACAAAAATCGGCTCGCAAGCGATTATCGAGCAAAAGATTTTCGGTTTGATTCCGTCGCGTTGGATTGCCGAACATACACGATACGAACCGCCGCGAATGTTTGAAGACGTGCAGATTTCAGGACCTTTTCACAGTTGGCGGCATCAGCACATTATTTCGCCGCACACAGACGGCGCGATTTTAAGAGACGAAATAGAATTCGAGTCGCCGATGTGGATTTTCGGAAAATTAGCCGCGCCGTTTTTTATTCTGCCGAAGATAGAGAAAATGTTTGCGTATCGCCACGAAGTTACGCGCAAATGGTGTGAACAGGAAACTTGAATCGTTATTTAATTTGCGGTTTATTTTGTCATTTCGGTGAATTCCTTTTCATCCAAAACTTTCACGCCGAGTGAATTCGCCCTGTCGAGTTTTGAACCGGCATCCGAACCGGCGACGACGAAATTGGTTTTTTTGCTGACCGAACCGGAAACGCGCCCGCCGCGTTCTTCGATAAGTTTCGCCGCTTCGTCGCGTGTCAGAGTTTCGAGTTTTCCGGTTAAAACAAAAGTTTTGCCGTCGAAGTTTTCGTTTGAAATTGCGCTCGCGCCGCCGTCGATTTCGGTTTTCACATTCGCCGCTTTTAATCTTTTGACGACTTCGAGATTGCGCGGATTTTGAAAAAAATTAAAAACGCTGACGGCGACGGTTTGACCGATTTCGTGAATCGCGTCTAGTTCTTCGACCGTTGCGTGTTGGAGATTTTCGATGTTTTTAAAACTCCGGGCGAGAATTTTCGCGTAGCGTTCGCCGACGTGCCGGATGTCTAAACCGTAAAGAAGACGCTGCAAACCGCGCTCTTTGCTCGCTTCGATTTGATTGATAACATTAGTCGCCGATTTTTCGGCGCGGCGTTCGAGCGCGGCGATTTGTTCGACCGTTAATGAATAAATATCGGCGGCGTCTTTGACCAAACCGTTTTCAACTAATTGCTCGACCAGAACTTCGCCCAAACCTTCGATGTCCATTGCCTTACGCGCCGCAAAATAAAGCAGTCGCGCTTTTAATTTTGCCGGGCAATCGGCGTTTGTGCAGCGCGTTACGACTTCGCCTTCGGGACGGACGGCGGCAAAATTGCAAACCGGACAATTTTTGGGAAACTCGTATTCAGATTCGTCGTCGCTCCGTTTCGATTTGATAACCTGCAAAATCTGCGGGATAATTTCGCCGCTCTTTTCGATTAAAACCCAATCGCCGAGCTTTATATTTAATCGTTTAATTTCGTCTTCATTGTGCAGACT
>JALZOE010000482.1 GCA_030857325.1 Acidobacteriota bacterium | reverse complement strand
CTGTTGATTTGACGAACCGCTGCAATATGATGTGCAACCCGTGTTTTATGGACGCGAATCAAGTCGGCTACGTCCACGAACCGACGTTTGAAGACACGAAACAGATTTTAGACAACGCGATTTCGTTCAAGCCGCGCCGCCAAATCATCATTTTATTTTCGGGCGGCGAGCCGACGATTGCGCCGCATTTCTTGGAATCGGTTGCTTACGCAAAGAAAATTGGATTTTATCGAATCTTAGCGGCGACGAACGGCATTCGTTACGCTGAAGACATCGAGTTTTGCAAAGCGGCGAAAGAAGCCGGACAACACGGCGTTTATCTGCAGTTCGACGGAACTTCAGAAGAAAAAAACAAACATCGCGGCGTTGGAAATTTGTTCGACGTGAAATTAAAAGCGATTGAAAATCTGGCATCGGTCGGAATCAAAGTTACTTTGGTGACGACGATTGTCAACACCATCAATAACGACGCAATCGGCGACATCGTGAAGTTCGCCGCGCAGAATATTGATAAAGTTCAGACGATTGCTTTTCAGCCGGTTTCATTCACCGGACGCGACGAAGATGTTTCTGACGCAGACCGCATTCAGCAACGCTATACTTTGGCGGGAATGACGCACGATTTGAAAGACCAACTCGACGGAACTTTGCAGCCGCTGCGCGATTGGTTTCCGCTTTCGTCGTATTCGGCTTTTACGAGCGTGATGGATATGCTGCAAGGCGCGGACGCGCCGTGGGGTTGGTCGTCGTGCAACTGTCATCCGAACTGCGGGATTTTTACGTTAATTGTCGTTAATAAACAAACAGGCGCGATGACTTCGCTGTTCGACTTTTTCAACTACGAACAATTTATGAAAGATGTCGCCACAATCACCGACACGGCTCGCGGCAAAAAGCTGACGATGGCGCAGCTTGGAATGGCGATTATGCGGAATTACGACGCATCGAACGCGCCCGAAGGTTTTCCCGTTTCGCAGATTTTGAATCTTTTCAAACCTTCGTCGGCTGATTCAAATTCAGACCGCAATGACAGAATGAAAGCGCAGCCGAAAGACGCATCGGAAGATATGTGGCGCGTTCTATGCGTCGAAGGAATGTGGTTCCAAGATTTGTTTAATTACGATTTTCGCCGCACGGAAATGTGCGTTATTCCATACGGCACACAGGAAGGCGAGATTTCATTTTGCGCTTACAATACGGGAGTCGGCTGGCGGCAGATTGTCGAAGAAATGAACAAAACCGCGTCGCTTGCTGAGTGGTATAAAGAAAACGGTCGCCACGACGTTTACGCCAAAGGCAAAGAAGTTCCCGGAATCAAGAAAACACGTTCGCTGAGTCTTCCGGTAATTGCCAAAGTCTTGCAGGAAGATTTGGATAAACCGGCTGTTACGCCGTATTTAGTTGATGAGGAAGAACACGAAAAAGCCGGAGTTTAATTTGCTGAAGATGCTGGAAACAATCGAAACAACTCAATCTCAGTCAACCGCGCCGCCGAATCGCGGATACGTTACGTTTGAAGAATATCTCGAACAATCGAGCGACACGCGCCAATGCGAGTGGATTGACGGAGAAATTATCTCTAGGCCGGGAGCGAGTTTTGAACACCAGAGTATCAGTAAATTTTTAACGACGATTTTGAATCTTTTCGTGTCGCAAAATGACCTGGGCGAAATTGTGTATTCGCCGTTTGCTATGAAACTCGAAACGCAGCGGCGTGGGCGCGAACCGGATATTTTATTTATCACTAAAGAAAAAACTCATCTGATAAAGAAAAATTATTTGGACGGCGCGGCTGATTTGGCGATTGAAATCATTTCGCCCGAAAGTGTCGGACGCGACAGGGGCGAAAAATTCGTCGAGTATGAAGCCGCCGGAATCCGCGAGTATTGGCTGATTGACCCGACGCGCAAACAGGCTGAATTTTATCGTCTTAACGCCGAAGGATTTTATCAACTCGACGCCGCGCCCGAAGGCATTTTTCGTTCGGAAATTCTGCCGGGATTTTTCCTGCGCGTCGAATGGCTGTGGCGGGAAACTCTGCCGACGATTGCCGCTCTCAAAGAATTAAAATTGATTTGAAATAATACTTACAAGGAGAAACTAAATTTATGCCGGACGAAAGAGATGTTGCACAGGATAAAAAGGCGATGGAACAAAATCAACGAGAAGGAACAACCGCCGAAGTGGTCGGAGAACATCCCGAACACGCGCCGCAGGCGGGAAAGAAAACGCCGCAGGAACACGTCGATAAAGACGCGATTGACGAAAGCGGCAATCTGATTTACGACGACGGCAAGGACGAAAACGACGCGAAATAGCTTTGCGCGGTAAATCGAATTAAAAGTGTTTAGACTTAAAATCTAAACACTTTTTTATTTAATGGATATTTAATGCGGAAAATATTCGATAATTGAAGTTTATAGAAGACAAAGGTATTAAATTACTTTAATATACATTGACTCTAATCTGTTCGACACCTCCAAAGGAGAATTTAAATGAAAAAATTGTTATCCGTATCTCTGACCGTTTTATTACTGCAAAGCGTTTTCTGCTTTGTTTTATCGCCCGTTGGCGCTGCGGCGCAGACACAGGAAGTTTTAACCAATCAATCAGTCGTCGATATGATTAAATCGGGCTTTTCGGAAGAAATTATAATTGCAAAAATAAAATCTTCCAGAAACTCTTTTGATACTTCATCCTCGGCTCTGCAAACTTTGAAAAAAAGCGGCGCGAGCAACGGGGTAATGATGGCGATGATGCAAGGTTCGTCGAACACAGGCGGACAAACCAACAGCGGTTCGACGAGCGGCAATTCAAATCTCTCCGGCTCGC
>JALZOE010000088.1 GCA_030857325.1 Acidobacteriota bacterium | reverse complement strand
GCCTTGAAGATGAGACTGAGCATAACTCACAAAAAACAATCTCGAAAACGACCTGATACTACTCTGAAAATAGAAATTATTTTCATTGGCGGTGGTGTAATTTGAATTACATGAAAAACTGTTGTCGAATTTAAAAATTACCTTAAAAACCTGAAATGAATCTTTGAAATTTCGGTTGTTTGATTAAGTTTATTTTGATTGGCAAGTTTAATTCGTGCCGGTAAATACTCAGGCATTGGTTTGAGGTTAATTATTAAGGATTTCTGCTGTATAATCGCTTTTATGAAGAAAAATGTAAAAAAACGGGTAAAGGAAGCTATGGAGAAGTACAACGCAGAGAAAGAAAAAGTTCAAAATGAACAACCTTTCTCTCCTAAGCCTCTCTCAAAGCAAAATGGCGGTTTTACAACGAGACCGGATAAGAAGCGAGGTTAATGCTCTCGACACGCCGTAGGATTGAATTGACGCGGAGACGGTAAATATGGATTTAATAAAAGCTCGCGATGCCGTCCGCGTCCGCCGCCGGAGTGGTAAAAATGTATTTATTTGCAGAGCCGCTGTTTCTCCGCCGCCTGACCCAACCCGCCGATTCGAGATTGTTTAAGGCTTTGACGACGGTCGTATGCGAGAAACCGCTTCTTTCAATAATCTGCCGATGAGTAACAATTATAGAAGCGGCGGGTAAATTATCGGCTTTCCCCTTATGAAAAGACTTCAGCACCAGGTAAATTACTTTGGCGGTTGGAGACAGACTCGCATCGACAACAAGACTTAACGAGATTGTAAGGTTTTTCCTGCTCATAAATTTAATGTATTAGATATTTGTTTAGTAAGTGGACAAAAACAATGCTCAGGACTGAAAAGTTGAGACTCGTTTAATAACTCTATTTTCTTCTCGATTATTGTTCGTCGTAATCAATAAAATTAATGGCGTTATGTTCGAGATTCTCCCGCCCGTGGTCATAGCGCATAACGGTCTTCGGGTCTTTATGTCCGCTCATCATCTGCACCTGCCGGTAGGTTAAGCCTTTGTCCAATGCTCTGGTGATGGCGGTTCTTCTCAAGTCGTGCGGCGAAACTTTCCCGATGCCGGTGAATTCTCCCCAGCGTCTGACAATATACCAGACCATCGTCGTCGAAAGCGATTTATCGAACACCAGCGTCCGGTAATTAGTCGTCGGCTGGAATATCCAACTTTCGTTGCCGCTGTCAGTTTTTAATATTTTCCTTCTGTCTCGGTCTAATTCGAGGTAATCGTCAATCGATTGTTTGACAATCTTCGGCAGCGGAATCGTGCGCTCTCTGCCGCCTTTTACCTTAAATTTTAATGTCCAGCGTCCGTGATTCCATTTGATTGACGATGATTTCAGATTGCATACTTCCGCAACTCTCAGACTGGTTCTGAGTAAAGTCAAAAGAATGGCGTAATCTCTTGCGCCTTCGGGTTTTTCTTTGTCGGGTCCCGATAAAATGTAATTGACTTCCTTTACCGTCAGCGCGCGACCGCGCAAATCTTCAGACAATTTCGGCGGCGTAACTAATTTGGTCAATGCCGGATTGTTCTGAACAAAGCCGCTCGCTTTCAAATACTCAAAAAGGGAACGAATAACCGAGAGTTTGAATGAAACAGTTGCCGCGCTCTTTTTATTTTCAATCAGGGAATCTCGCCAGCCAATAACATCGAGAGGTTTTATTTGACCCGGTTCGATTAATTTATGAAAGAGAAAGAATTCTCTGACGACTCGACCGTATGCACGACGTGTTTCGGTAGAGAGACTCTTTTCGATAAAGGGTCGGACGCTTTTCTCAAACTCCTTTTTTGAACCGGCAAGCGAATCAATTTTGTTTTCTATTTTTACGTGTTTTTCCTCCATAAGAATGCTTTTTAAAACGAAAAAATGAAACGTAGTCAAAGAAACTTAAAATTAGCTTTGGAAATTCAGGTCGAAAATTACTATTTCCGCTATAAAACCTAACTAAATCTACATTTTTCGAGGTGAAAAATCAATCGAGCATTTAAGAAAAGGATAATTACCTTAAATGCCGTAGAATAATCGCTCTATAATTTTATCCGCAGATTTCAATGGTGATAACTTCCGCATAGTTTAAATATCACCACGCTGGATAATCGGATTTACGTTATTAATTACCGGTTAAAAGATTTGGAGGCGCGGCTCGACGGGGCGAAATTTGTTCGTCTCTCGCGCGGCATTTTAGTCAACCTCGAAATGATTCAAAAAATCAGTCCGATGCCGGGCGGCTTATACGATGTGCTGCTGAAAAACAATCAAAAGTTATCTTCAAGCCGTCTGCAATCGAGATTATTTCGCACACAATATTTAAAATTGTGATTGGACTTGAGGTGTAATCGGAAAAAATGAGTTTTTCTACAAACCGTTGGTTGGTGTAAATAAGCCGTTCATTTTATAAAAGACTGTTTTCAATAAAAACCGATGTCTTTAATTTTCGCGTGTCCCTAGAATTAAATGTTTATTCGCACTAATTCTAAATTTTTCAGAACCGTTCAATTTTATGAAATTCAAAAATATGAAATTATTTATTTTGCTGGCGTTCGCCCTTTTAAGTTTACCGCTCTTGACGTTCGCTCAAACCGGCGGAACGATTCGCGGAACGATTACCAGCGATGTCAACCGAACGCCAATCGGCGGCGTGTCGGTGGAAATTACCCAACTGCGGCGCGGCACTGAAACCGACGCGAACGGCGTGTATGAATTTACCAATCTTCCGCCGGGCAGATACACGCTCGTTACGCATATCGAAGGCTTTTCCGACCGGGCGAAAACCATTGTCCTGACGGCGGGCGCAACCGGCGCGGTTGATTTCAGTTTAAGTTTGATGGCTCTGCGCGAGGAAGTTACCATCACGGCGACGGGCGCGGAAGAATCGGTTTTCGAGTCGTTCCAATCGGTCAACTCGGTCGGCTCGACCCGGATTAAAGAACAGGCGAATACGGCAATCGGCGAGGTTTTGGAACGGGAAGCCGGTGTCAGCAAACGCTCGTTTGGTCCCGGCTCGTCGCGTCCTTCGATTCGCGGATTTGAAGGCGACCGCGTGCTGGTTTTGCAGGACGGCATCCGCAACGGCTCGGTCGGTTCACAGTCGGGCGACCACGGCGAACCGGTGGACACGCTTAATCTCGAACGGCTCGAAGTCATCAAAGGTCCGGCGACTTTGCTTTACGGCTCGAACGCCATCGGCGGCGTGGTCAACGCGGTAACGGGCGACGAAGACGACGCGCATCCGGGTTTGCGCGGCTATTTTACCGGACTGGCGGGCAGCGTCAACCGGCAGGGCGGAACAAGCGGCGGCGTCGAATACGGTTACAGGAAATTCTTATTTACGGCGAACGGCAATTTTATAAACGAAGGCGATTACCGCACGCCGCTCGGCAGAATTCCGAATTCGGCGGCGCGTTCCTACGGCGGCTCGACCGGCTTCGGTTATTTCGGCGATAAAGGCTACGTCAGAGGCAATTTCAGCCTCGACCGGCGGCGTTACGGCATTCCCTACGCGCCGCTTTTCGAGTCGGGCGAACTGCTGAGCATCGCCAACGGCGGAATCGACTGCGAAGAAGAATCCGCCGATTGTCAATTTAATATATTCGCTCTCCGCGACGCCTTCGCCGACAATCTGCCGCCCGTTCCCGATGAACAAATCGATATTCGGATGCGGCGCAACAATTATCGGTTAAGCGGCGGTTTTCGCAATTTGAGAAGCGCGATTTCGCAAGCCGATTTTTACGTTGATTTCACCGATTACCGGCACGAGGAAATCGAAACCGAAGACGGCATTGACGAAACTGCGACGAATTTCTTCAACGACACTTTTACTTATCGCGGCGTGTTTCAACAGGCAAATTATAAAAATCTGACGGGGCGTTTCGGGTTTGAAGGCTACCGTCGCAGTTATCTGACCGAAGGCGCGGAGCAACTGGTTGACGGCAGAGTTCGCCAGCATAATTTCTCGGCGTTCGCGCTCGAAGAATTTAATTTCGACCGCGTGGCTCTGCAATTCGGCGGTCGCGTCGAAACGAATCGCTATCGCCCGACTAATCCGATTTACCGGGAACGCGATTTCACCGGGTTTTCCGGCGCAATCGGAGCGCGTTTCCGCCTGTGGGAAGGGGCGGCGTTCATCACCAATTTCACCAGTTCTTACCGCGCTCCGGCTCTCGAAGAGCTTTACAATTTCGGAGCGCACATCGGCACGGTAACATTCGAGGTCGGCGACCAGAATCTGAGAAGAGAACGCTCGAACGGCATCGAATTCAGTTTGCGGCAAAATTTGCGCCGCGTCCGCGTCAACGGCAGCTTCTTTTATTACGGCATCAACGACTTCGTTTATCTTGCCCCGCAGGACGAGGACGGCGACGGCAACATCGATGTCGATGACGGTTTGCCGGTGTCGGCATATTTACAGGACAAAGCCCGTTTTGTCGGCGCGGACGTAACGGTTGACGTGGACATCAATAACTATCTGGGAGCGTTTTTCATCGGCGATGTCGTCAGCGCGAGACTGCGCGATTCGATTGACACGCCTTTGCCGCGCATCACGCCGGCGCGCGCTCGCGTCGGGATTGATTTTCGCTACAAAGGTTTGAGCGTCCGTCCCGAAGCCGTCTTTGTTTCACGTAAAAGCGCAAACAATGTTTTCGCGCTCGAAACACCGACTGCTGGTTACGGACTGCTGAACGTCAACGCTTCATACACCTACGCGACCGAGCGTTACGCGCATATTTTCACGTTCGGCGGGCAAAATCTAAATGATAAACTTTACCGCAACCATTTAAATTTCATCAAGGATTTACTGCCGGAGGCGGGACGCGGATTTCGCGCTTCCTACACGATTCGCTTTTTCTAAAATGGAATTGTTATATGGAAGGCAAAAGGCGAGATATTATTCTCGCCTTTTTTATTACTTTTACTGCCCCTTGCGTAATATCAGTTAAGCACCTCAACAAAAATAAGTCTGACCGCTTTGAGTTCCGCCTTGAGGCAGCTAACCGTTATCGAGAAACCGCCTCAAGGCGGAACTCAAACCACTATCGAATAATTTAGTCAAATATAATTTTGTGTGAGTGCTTATTATCAATTACTTTCGGTCAACGTGGCGTGAGCAGCCGCCAGAATTGTTATTGGAACGCGTAAGGTGAACAGGACACGTAATTCAAACCAAGTTTGTGGCAAAACGCAACACTCGAAGGCTCGCCTCCGTGCTCGCCGCAGATGCCTACTTTTAATTCCGGTTTTGTGCTTCTGCCCCGCTCTGTGCCGAGTTGGACTAATTGACCCACCCCCTCCTGATCGAGAACGACAAATGGATCCTGCTCGTAAACTCCCAATTGTTGGTATGCGGTGATAATTTGCCCCGCATCATCGCGCGACAGTCCGTATGTAGTTTGCGTTAAATCATTCGTTCCAAACGAGAAGAAGTCAGCGTGTTTAGCAATTTTGTCAGCAACCAGAGCAGCCCGCGGCAACTCAATCATCGTTCCAATCGTGTATTCCACGCGCCTGCCTCGCTCTCTAAAGACAGTTTCCGCCGTCCGTTCAATTGCCTTTCGTTGCAGTGCCAGTTCGTTGGTTGCTCCCACCAGCGGCACCATAATTTCCGGATGTGCCGTAATCCCTTCCTCGGCGACACCGCATGCCGCTTCACAGATTGCGCGCACCTGCATTTCCGTAATTTCAGGAAACGTAATACCGAGACGAACGCCGCGGTGTCAAGCATCGGGTTAATCTCGCCCATCTCGTCAATATTGCGCAAGATTGCCTCGAGTTCTTCCACCCAGGCGTAGCGCCCGTCCGCCCGTGCGTCCCGCAACTGATCAACGAGTCCTTCCCGATTGGGCAGAAATTCATGAAGCGGCGGGTCAAGCAATCTAATCGTCACCGGCAGATTAGCCATCTCGCGGAATAGTTCAATAAAATCAGCTCGCTGCATGGGCAATAATGCGCCCAACGCTCCGAGATAATTCTCGATATGCTCATCATAGGATTTATGCGCGGCGTCAAGTTCCGTTGAAGAACCATTACTCTGACCTTGGGTGCGGTGCGCTTCCAGTTCTGAGATCCGCGTTATTCCTTCGCGTCCCTTGGCTGCCGACATAATCATCCGCTGAACAACCGGCAGTCGGTCTGCGGCGAAGAACATATGCTCGGTGCGGCAGAGTCCGATGCCCTGAGCGCCGAACACTCGCCCGACTTTTGCATCACGCCCGATGTCCGCGTTTGCTCTGACGCCGAGACGCTTAACTTCATTTGCCCATCCCAGCACGCGTGAAAGCTGCAAATAGACGGGAGATTGGTCTTCCGTCAATTCTCCCTGAACTACGCGAAGCACTTCTGAATCGGTTGTCGGCACTTTGCCGACCATTACTTCGCCGGTTGTTCCGTCTAAAGAAAGTTCATCGCCTTCGGAAACTGTAATGGGTTCGACGAGGTGACTGATTCCGGCGATGGTTAAGATTCCCTTTTCTCCATCAATATGCAGTGCGGCACAACCGACGACCGCCGGCTTTCCCATCTGCCGACCGACGACCGCCGCGTGCGATGTCTGACCGCCGAAAGCAGTCAAAAAGCCGGTCGAAGCCTCCATTCCGGCAATATCATCGGGTGATGTTTCTTCGCGCACAAGCAGCACTCGCTTTCCCGGACGCGCTAATTCTACTGCCTTATTTGCCGTCAAAACTACAATCCCCGTCGCTGCGCCGGGAGATGCCGGAAGTCCTCTTGCAACTACCGGAAACCGCGACCGCGCCGTTACATCAAACATCGGGTGAAGTAATTGGTCGAGAAGCGCCGGATCAACGCGCGTAACTGCTTCCCGATGAGTGAGCAATCCTTCGTCAACCATTTCACAGGCGATTCGCACGGCTGCCGCTCCGGTTCGCTTGCCCGACCGGGTTTGCAGCATAAAAAGCTCGCCTTCCTGAATGGTGAACTCGAAGTCCTGTATATCCTTATCTAAGTACAGGACAAAATTTGATAAAAGTTCTTTGAAATTTGAAAGTCATTGAGTTTTACCTTTTAATTTTATCACCAAACAAAATTATTAAGGAATTAAAACTCAATGACTGACAGCTCGCCTGCTGGAACGAACGCGTGAGCACCAATTTATCGTGGAATCTTAATACAGGACAAAAAAAGGATTGATGTTTGAAAAAAGAGAAGCATTGAGTTGAAATCTACTTTTAGAAATTTGTCGAGAATTTAGAAAAAGGAGACTCAACGCTGGTGGATATTTACTTGTTAGAGCAAATACTAGCTGCCAATTTATCGTGGAATCGCGCGCGAATCAAGTTTCTCAGTCGATTTTTGATTGCATTGTTTCAAGTGCAAACGGTTAATCTGGCGAAAATTGCCAGTGTTTTTGCCGGGGATGCCAAAGTGGCTTCCAATTATAAGAGGCTGCAAAGATTCGTCCGTTTTTTTCGATTTCTCAAGCGGAGATGGCACGCCTGACGCTGAAATTGTTGAAAATCGAACCGCCCTTTGTCATTGCTATTGACCGCACAGAGTGGCAGTTAGGAAAGGCTTGGGTCAATGTTTTGATGCTCTCGGTTGGTTACAAAAACATTTCGATTCCTTTGTTTTGGACGGTTTCAGAGGAAAAAGGATGTTCGGACAATGCGGAGAGAGGCGGCATCGTGCAGCAATTTGTTGATGAGTTCGGAGCCGGGAGCATCGAATTTGTCACGCGCGAGCGTGAATTCGCTTCTAAAGAATGGCTCGCTTATTTAGTCAAAAACAAGATTGGCTTTCGTCTCAGAATCAAGGCAAATACGCTGATTACCGACAAAGGCGGGCGAAGGATTCACGCCTCGAAAATGCTCAAGACAATGAAAATCGGCGAGCGGGCGGAGTTTCAGAGAAGACGCCGGTTGTGGAATCAAGCGGTATTTGTGGCGGTTTGCCGCAAAGAAGACGGCGATAATGTGATTGTCGTTTCATCGGAGCGAAGCGGAAGAATCCTGCTCGAATACGGTCAGAGATGGCAGATAGAAACCCTTTTCGGATGCTTGAAAACCAGCGGGTTTCGGCTCGAAGACACACATTTAACGCACGGCGAAAGAATAAGCAGTTTGTTATCGTTATTGACGCTGGCGACAGTTTGGGGACTACTGGCGGGCGAGATAGCCGCCCGTCAAACACCACCCAAAATCAAGAACCACGGAAGACTTGAAAAGAGCATCTTCCGGCTTGGATTGGAGACTTTGCGTAATTGTTTCTGCCAAATGACAACAAACTTTAGACAAAAGCAGCGGTTTCAACAACTTACGCTACTTTTGTCCTGTACTTAGATTAATA
>JALZOE010000481.1 GCA_030857325.1 Acidobacteriota bacterium | reverse complement strand
GCGCAAAAGCGATCGAGCCGACCGCCAAATCAACTTCCCCGTCGGAAACCGGCGCGAAATTCGCGCCGCCGTCAATCGAGCGCCAGATGCCGCCGGTCGCCGCGCCGACTAAAATCAACTGCGGATTTGAAGGCGAGACGGCAATCGCGTTGACGCGCCCGCTCGTCAAACCCCAATTACCCGGAAAATATGAATTGGTCGAAAGTGGACCGATTGATTGCCACGCGGGAGTTTCCAACCCGTTCGCGCTTATTGCCTCTTTCGGACGTTTCTCCGAGGCTTTTCTTCTGGCATCCGCCGGAATTTCATTAAACGGGTAAGCTCTCTGAAAATTAAACCAATCTCGCCGTTTTTCGACGTTTTCCTCGAACTCCTCTTCGATTTGAGGCGCCGGAATCCGATAAGAAACGCGGGAAGTTTTCTTTTTCGCGCGTTTCCGCTTCAAACGCTTCTTTTTCTTAGTTCTTGCTTTTGAGAATTTCTTTTTAGCCGCCTTTGAAGCCCGTCCGTTACGAAATACCGAACTTATGTTTTCCGCAAAACTTTTTTGTTCAATTTTGCTTTGTGCCAAATCCGCTTGCGGATGTAAAAGAAGGAATAATCCAATTACAACCGAAACAGTCGAAATCCTTGCGGAAAGACTAAAAAACGATTTGAAATTACTGCTCATTATATTCACCTCCGGATTTATGAATAAACCTGCCGATTACAATGAATAAGAAAAATATCTTCTGTCGGGACAAATAAATTTCACAATAAAAATTTGCCCCACAGAGTTTTGCTTAATTATTAAATCGTTAAACTTCAAGTTTTTTATAAGCGTCGATTTTTTTTTAATCCGAATCAAGCAAAGCTCAGGTTTAAAAACACAATTACGAACTTCAATTTCAGGTTAAAAACCGAAACCGTGTTTTTTATTTTACTGGTTAGAACCGACGCTATTGCTTATAAAAACCCGGTCTGTCGTATAAGCTCCGGGAACCGGCAAGTCGGTATTAATTCCAAACTGCACGCTCGAAAACATTCCGTTCGAGCTGTTCAGGCGATACCAGTTGCCGCCCTCTGGTCTGAATACGGAAACGTCGGTTTTGCCGTCGCCGTCATAATCCGCCGCTGCCGGAAGGTCGGTTGATTTTCCGAATTGGACAGCCCCAAAACCGCGACTGCTTCTCAAAAGATACCAAGTTCCCGCTTCGGGGCGGTAAACGACATAATCGCTTTTGCCGTCGCCGTCGTAATCACCCGGAACAGGCGTGTCCGTTACTATTCCGAACTGAACGGCGGAGAATCCGCGAGTGCTTTGTTGCACATACCACACTCCGTTTGACCGGCGATAGACGGCATAATCGGCTTTGCCGTCGCCGTCGTAATCAGCCGCCACCGGCTTGTCGGTCGAAACGCCGAACTGCACGGCGCTAAATGCGTTGTTGACCAGATTCAAAACATACCAGGTTCCCGATGACCGACGATAGACGGCAAGCTCGGCGCGCCCGTCGCCGTCGAAATCCGCCGGAATCGGCGTGTCGCTCGCTATGCCGAACTGTATTGCGACAAAACCGGCGGTCGAACGCTGCAGATACCAGGTTCCATTTTCGGGACGATAAACAGCGATGTCGGTTCTGCCGTCGCCGTCATAATCGGCGGGAACGATGAGGTCGGTCGAGATGCCGAACTGCGCAGCGGAAAATCCGGTTTGCGAGTTAAGGAAATACCACACGCCGTTCGAGGGGCGATAAACCGAAACGTCCGCTCGTCCGTCTCCGTCGAAATCGAATTGGCTACCGATACTTTTCGTCTGCGTGCCGACGTTCGGCGCGCCGGGCGTCAGCATTCCGCCGGACGGAAAATTACGACTGACCGAAGCCAAATCGTATTTAGTCGAGCCGTTTCCCTCTGACTGATCCAAATCGCCGTAATACCAGGCGCTTGCTGAATTCGGCGTGTTATTACCGGGAAAACGCGACGCCGCATCTGGTGTTCCACCCGTAAAAGGCAGCGTTGCACCGTAAACGGTACTCGGAGCATCAAGAGTGTCGTTTCGAAACCATCCGATGCCGTCGATGATTGAAGCGCCGGCTGGCAATGCTTCGAGCGTTCCGTTGTTGTCCGCGTCCAGGTCGATAATGCCGTCCAGCGGCGTCGGGCTGCTGATAAGCAAAAACGAGTTCGCGCCGTTTTCGATGCCGCCGCCTTCGCCGTCCAATTTCGGTTCGATGACCTGCGTGGTTTGCGCCGGTATGGTTCTGCGCGGGCAGGGACTCGGGGCGATTATCACTAAAAGTCCGTTGCTCCCGATTACGCGACCGCTCAAGTTAACCAGAAAATCAACTTGACCTGCCACTGTGCCGTCGCCTTCGACCACAACAAAGTAAAGATTGCTCAAAGTCGCGCCCGGCGTTCCGCGAATTTCGATATACTCGCACGACTCGTCGTCCCCCGGCACGTTTACATCAACCTCGTTCAAAAGCGTCTGCGCCGACGTTTGCGCCGAAGACATATTAAATATAAAAACCAATGTGAATATCGTGATAAATAAAACTTTTTTCATTGCTTAAATTTCTCCGTAAATCTTTTTATGTTCAATCGAAAATCGAGCCAAAATAAAGCTCGCTTTTCGATTGAATTTGGATATTAATGAAAAACAACTCCGACGCCGAAACGAAAGTTGTGCTGCGTAGTGCCGTTTAAGCGAGTCGGATTGTAATCGGCTTGAATGGCGCGAATGCTGAAGCGATTGTTCAGCTTGACATCAATGCCGCCGCCCAGCGCCGCCGCAAATCCGGTGTCGTCGTTGTCGAGACCCGTGCAGCTCACGCCCTCCGCGTCGCAAAAT
>JALZOE010000480.1 GCA_030857325.1 Acidobacteriota bacterium | reverse complement strand
GTATTAGCCGGGGAGACGGTCGAAGACAAACCCGATACGCCTCCGATTAAAGCCGTTGTGCCGACGCTCCCGGGAAAAATGCGTCCGAGCGGAGCGGCGATTTCCATTTTCATCACCCGCGCGTCCGAAACCCACGACGAAGCCGGAAACTTTTCCAATAAACGGTCGAGCGCGGTATCCGCTTCCTTGAATTGCTTTTGTTTTTTATGACAAAACGCGAGCCAATAGAGCGCGGCATCGGCGGATTTACTGCCCGGATATTTTTCGATTGCTTCGCTGAATTTCGCCGCCGCCCGCGCCCATTCCTCTTTATCAATCAAATCTCTGCCTTCGCGGAATTTTTTATCGAAATCGTCCTGATTGTCGGTTTCGATTTTAGAAATTGGTGAATTTACCGCGAAAGCGAATGTGGCTTCCGGCACTACGGCGATATAAAATATGAATATAATCAATAATGCCGGAAATGTTTTATAAATTAATTTGTATAAATGCTTTTCGTTTTTCATTTTTTTTACTTTCTATCGTGAATCTTCGCCCGTTAAACTCTACAGGCGAAACTTTCAAAAATGCGCCGTTTTCGGTAATCAATAAATCTGCAAGCTGGCGATAATGCTTTGATTTTTGACGCGCTCCCTGATGTCCAGCACTTTGTCCGGCGCGGGATTGTTTTCAAGATTAGCGATGTCTAAAAGATACGGCTCGACCCGGCTGAGTAATTCTTCGGCGCAGGCAATTCCGAAATTTTCGGCGTCGAGCCTGAGACGGACGTTTTTTTCGAGTAGTTTGCGGGCTTGCCCTTTCTCGTATGCGACATCGAATGTTTCGACGCTTTCGACCTTCCGCGCGTTTCTGAATGAGCGCAGCAACAATTCGACTTTTTCGATTTGCCCGGCAATTTCATTTTCGAGATTTCTTATTCGTAATCTTTGCAGTCGGTCTTCTTTGTTCGATTCATTTTTTTTAGCCGGATTTTTCTTTACGTTTGGGGAAACAGTTTTTTGTCCGATTTTTACCGCTTCGGCGGCGGTTGATTTTTTGTCGGCAACGGAAACGCTTCGCGCTTTTAAAGATTCGGATTTATCGTTAAGTTTGCTATTTTTCGGAGCACCATTATTTTCGCCGCTTTTAATTTTTGTCGGTAAATCCGTCGTCCCGCTTTTGGCGTTTTTGCCGGATTTTATCGGCAATTGCGAGTCGCCCGGTTTTGTTTTGGCGACGTATTTATCGCCGCTCGCTTCATTCGGCGCGAATTTCAACCAGCCGAAGCCGATTCCGAAGACGATGAGCAAAGCCGCTCCTGCAAGTAGCGGAGACAAACGCAAAAAGCCGAATATATTTATTCTTCGCGCGTTCGCCCGCGCGGGTATTTTGGCGGCGGGTAAAGTTTTTCCCTTATCCGATTCGAGCCTCATCTGAAAGTTCGTCCACAAATCGTTCGGCGGCTCGGCATCGAACAGGTATTGAGCGTAAATTTCCTTTTCCCGTTTCAGCGTTTCGTATTGCTCACGACATTTCGGGCAGGCGAAAACGTGCGAATCTACCCGCCCGGCGACTTGCCCGTCAAGTTCGCCTTCAACTAAATCGCCAATTAAATCCAGGGTTTTTTCGCAGTTCATTGTTTCGCCTCCAGATACGGGCGCAACGCGCGGCGCATCTCAATCTTCGCGCGGCGCAAATCGGTTTTGAGTTTCGGAATCGCGCAGCCGGTAATTTCCGAGATTTCTTTGTAGCTCAAATGCTGAAGTTCTTTCAAAGTAAAAACAAGTCGCTTGTCTTCATCCAATTCGGCGAGAGCCGAACGAATCAAATGATTTAATTCCTTGCTCAAAAACTCTTCGTCGGGCGACAGTTTTTTGTCGTCCGCCGCCCCGAGCGACTCGATTTTCTCGCCGCTGTGCAATCCTTCCTTACGGCGCGAGCGCAGAGATTTATAGACAATGTTTTTCGCAATCCCGCACAGCCACGTTCGCAAGCGCGCTTCGCCGCGCAAGCCGTGAATACTTTTATACGCCGCCAGAAAAGTCTCCTGTGTCAGTTCCTCCGCCGCGCCGCGCTCGCCGAGCATCGCGTAAATGAATTTGTAGACGAAACGCGAGTGCTGTTCAAAAATCACGCCGAATGCTTCGTCGTCTCCGCCCCGGGCAGAGGCGATTAAATCTTCCAAACCGTCTGTTAGATTTTTTATCTCGCTCCTCGACTGATAGAGCATCGGAAAATTCATACGCTTTTAGCTCTTACATTATCTTACAAATGATTAGTTCCATATTTTACGAAAAGGTTTCAGGTTTTATCGAAAATTTGTAGAAAATGTGTAATTTACCTTTTGCCATCGGTGGTGGTGTTTTCGCAGGATTCGGCTTTTTCAGCGGAGCGGCATTCAATTGATGGAGAACTTCGGCGAGCGTGGCGCGAAAAAAAGAAAACTTGTAATGTCCGAGCAACGGTAGATTGATAAGTCGGCTCGTTTTTTATTCAAGCCGGAATCAGTTTATTGGTTTCGGGTAACCGCCGATTAGCTTGAAATCGCCGCCGGTAAAAAAATTGTTTGCCCGTTTTCTTTCAAGTAATAAACTAACCGATTGCACATTAACGGCATAAATAAAGTTTGTTCGACAGAAAAAATTAAATGATGAAAAAATTACCCGTCCAGAATTTTAACTTTATGAAATCAGAACAATCAATCGAACCAACTATTGAGATGGAAGAACGCGGCTGGCTGGATTTAACCGGCACGGCGGTTTCGTGGATTTGCGCCGTTCACTGTCTCGCGCTGCCGTTTTTTATATCCTTGCTGCCGCTCGTCGGCTTGAGTTTTCTGCTCGACGAAACGGTTGAACGA
>JALZOE010000479.1 GCA_030857325.1 Acidobacteriota bacterium | reverse complement strand
CTGAAGTGGAAAACTGCAGGAAAATCATCAGCAGGATGATGGCGAATAAACCGAAAAATAAATAAATCCGGCGCATCGCCTCGTCAGTCGCGAACCATTCCTGCCAGCTTTGCTTTGCGGCGGCGCGCGATTCAATCGGCGAATCGACAGGCGCGGCGGGCTTTTCGTTAAAAATCTCTTCCATTATTTAAGCCTTTATAGAAACAATTTAGGATTGCGAGTAAAAAGATGAAATCCTCAAAAAAAATATCACGAAATCCGTTTAAATATCTATTGGCTGCACCGGATAAAAATGGATTTTCCGGTTTTATTTCAAATCGGGCGAATATCAAAAACCGAAAAAGACGAAACAATTTTAATGTTTCGTCTTTTTTGCAATTTCTAATTTGAAAGACCGCTAAATTTTAGCGACCGCTATTATTCTTTGCGGCGCGGAGACGACGACTCCGCCGGGTTTTTCCTTTGATACGGCAAACAGCGTCGGATTTCTGATTTTCAATTCGGCATCAATCGGCACGATGATTTCGCCGCTGCCGCCGACATCGAAAACACCGGCGCTTATCGGATATTTTTTGTCGTAAGTTTCGTCGACAACCCACAACTGGTAAGTTTCCCTGTTCGGGTCGTTTGCCGGCAAGCCGCGAAAACGAACGAAACCGGCTTGCCGCGAATTGCTCCAGACAATATCGCCGGAAATATCGTTTGCCGACTTCGGGTCGGCTTTCGTAATTTCCGCTTTGATAACGTCCGGCGCGGACGCGAGCAGAGATTCGCGTTTTTGCACCAATGAAGGTTCGGGCGTCGGCGTTTGAATCGTTTCGGGAATTTTTTCCGCAACGTCGTTTGCCGGTCGAGAATCGGTCAGCCACAAATTGACGGCAAGCGCGGCACACGCCGCAAACGCGACGCCCCAACCGAGCCATTGCCAAAACGATTGTTTCGCCTCGGCTGCGGTTGTGCTTTTGATTGCTCCGCCGAACGAAGTGCCGACGGTTTCCTTAGCTTTGGTCGGAAAACTGACAACATTTCGCGCTTTTTCGGATTGGTCGAAAAATTCGTCCGCGTCGGCTAAAACTTTCGCGCGCAAATTCGTCGGCAGCGGTTTGGAAATATCCAAATCGGTTAAACCGACGGCGGTTGCCGCCAATTCAAAAGAAACGCCGTTTTCCAATTTGGGAAATTGTCTTTTTAACTGATTAAGCTCCGTCGATTCAGCTTCATTCAACCCGAAAAGAGTTTGGTCGGTCAGCAGTTCAATCAGTCTTTCTTTTTGTATTTCGTTCATACTGCCGCCTCCTTTTCGTCTTTTGAATTTCCCGAACTCAAAGTTTCTCTAACCGACATCAAGCCTCGTCTGGCGTGAGTTTTAACCGTTCCGAGCGGCATACTCAGCGTATTTGCAATTTCCTGGTGCGATAATCCCTGAACAATCGAAAGATGCAGAATTTGTCTTTGTTCGGGACGCAAACTTTTCATTGCCCGCGCCGCCTCCTGCGCTTCGATGCAAAGCTGCATATCGCGGTCTTTGCTCCCGGTCGGCTCCGCCAAAATATCTTCTAAAGAATCGACGTTCGGCTGACGGTTTCGCTTTCTTATCCGGTCGATAAGACGGCGACGCGCAATCATCGCCACGAATGTCGTCTCCGACGCCTGCGCTTCGTCAAACCGTTCGGCATTTTTCCAAATATCTATAAAAATTTCCTGCACGGCGTCTTCGGCTTCTTCGGAATTTGACAACATCCGGCGCGCCAGAGACCAAACCAGTCCGCCGTAAGTGTTTAAACACTCCTGAACGGCGGGTTTATTTCCCGATGCAATGCGTTTTAGAATAGTTTGAGCCACAAGATTTAGTCTTAGAAAAGAATATTTAGTAAGTTAATTTAAGCTACTCTATTTTAACGCTTTTTGCCAATCTGCCGCTTGCGCGTTCGCCGAACCGATTACAGTTTTTTAACAGTCGCCGTTCAATTCGAGCCGTCCGCGTTTTAGAAAGAACATCAATCGGTTATTTTATATTTAAACGCGGCGCGGCTTCATTTGTTCCTTTTTGTCGGCTTTTTCAAAGAATCGCGGACGAGACTTTTTTTGTCTTCCCGTTGTTAATTCGATTACTTGAATGTTTTAGATGCAAAGCGCGGTTAAATTAAATTTAATGCGGTAAACCAGCCGTTTTGAATGGTTTATAAAGGATGAAATTATGCGTTCGGCGGACATATTAAAGGTGGAAATACTTGCTTGACCGACGTGTTTCCACCTTTGACCGCGTAACTTCCGGTAAATTTTTCAATCTTTATTTTCAATATTTTCGATGGCGGCGAGTTTGAGCGCTCCGTCGCCGACCGTAAAGGAGAGTGCCGCACCGCCGTTGCCGGATTTTGCCGTTATCAGTTTTTCGGTAAATTTCGTGCGCTCGCGCGGTTTAAGCAATGCGTAGGAATTTTCGATTTGTCCGCTTCGCAAAACCGCCGCGTTGACGTTGGCGTTTAGATTTTGCGCGAAATAAACGTTCATATTTCCTCTTGCAAGCTGGATGTCGGCGTTTCTGCCGCGCCAGCCGCGCACCGGAATCGTAACGTCGATTGTTCCGCCGCCGAAGGTTGCGATAACCGTTCCGCCGATTAAATTGAGTTTGGCGTTCGATTCCAAAACCTTTATCACAATTGCGCCTTCGACGTTTGATAAATTCAAATCGCCGCGCCCGCCGTCGATTTCCAAATCACAAAAGGCTGGAACTTTTATCCGGTAATCAATCCGAAACGGCATATTGTAAAGATTTTTCGGAAACTTTTTCGCCGCGCGCTTCATATAATTTTTATCGTAAGTTCCGAGACTTTCAATG
>JALZOE010000087.1 GCA_030857325.1 Acidobacteriota bacterium | reverse complement strand
TATGCCGGTCGGATTTTGGGCGTAAACAGAAAACGGCATCAAAAAGAAAACAGCGAAAAAGATTGCGAAAAAACCGGCGGAAGAAAAATATTTCATCTTTAAAGCTCCTAATATTTTGTAGTTTGTCAGGTTCGCTAACAACAATTTAACTTATTGCCTTAAATTGGACTAATTTCCGACTTCAAAATCAATCGACTGCGAAGTCGTCTCGTTCGTCAGCAAATCCTTAACGATAATTTGCAGAGCGTAATCGCCTTTTTCGATGTTCGCGTTGAGCCGCATATAACCGTAATCGTTGATGCGCGTCGGTGCTGTCGGCTTTTCCGGCTGCGCCGCTTGCGATTTTCCTTCGGAAACAATTTTCCCGTCGCGGTATAAATTTATCTGGACGGTCAGTTTCGGTTGATTCGTCGTTTTGTCCGCTTGCGCGTTGTAGAGCGTGTAAGCGTAAGCCAAAATCGTGTTCGGGCGAAAGCGGCGAATTGCCGGAACCGCCGCCGAATCGGTCAGAGAAAGCGCGTTCTCCGGTTTGACGGCGGACGGCGAAACGAATTTGCCGTTCGCGTCAACCTGGCTGACGGTTAAACCGGACAGGAAAATCTTATTTTTTTTCAAATCGGGAACTTGAATGATTTGACTCGCCGAGCCGAGCATTTTGCTGCCCGCGTCGCGCACCGCCAGACGAAAATTATAATTTCCGGCTTTTTTAACCGGCACGTCGGTCGTGTAAATCAGCCCGTTTTGTTTGATGAGCGGCATTGCCGCCGCTTCAACCTTGAAAGTGTGCGTCCGGTTAAATTCGTCAACGACTTCGTTTTTTTCGTTCAACGTAACGGCGACGACATCGAAAACAGCTTTTTTGAATCCGTTCGCGTCGTCAACAAACATCAGTTCGCTGCCGTCCAGATGAACAAGCGAGCGCACGACGTTTCCCTGCGCCGCGTCGTTGGCAAAGAAAGCGGAGAGCCGCACGTTTAATCCGGCGCGGGGAAGCGGGGCGACAATCGCTTCGTAGAGTTCGCTGTCGCCGGTGCGTTTTCGCGGCGCAATCGCTTCGTCGGTTCTGCCCAGAAAACCGGCGCGTGAGCTTATTTTCAAATCGGGACGCTTTAACTTGATTTCGATTCGGTTGAAATCTTTATCTTTGAAAGTTTCGCCGTCCGGCTCGTAACCGAGCAGGTAATAACCTTTTTCCAATTTCAAGGCTTGTCGGATCGGATTGTCGAGAAAATTCTGTTCTTTGTAAAAGACGCCGCCGGTTTCTTCCGCCAAATGAAATAATCCGTCGCGCGTAACACGAACCTCCCTGATTCGCTTCTCAACAGCACTCCCACCTTCGTCGTTTCCCTGTGGCGAATACGATATTCCCCCGCGCACGTCAATCGTGTTAAAAACGACCGAAGCGCGGTTCGCTGCATCCGTCAAATCGCGTAGCGCGTCAAATGCCTGCCGATTTCTGCCCTCGCGCGTGCGTAGCGGCAAACCGTCAGAGAGCAAAAAGACGACTTTGCGCCCGCCGATTTTTCCCAAACCGCGCACGACGTAGCGAATTACACCGATTGTGCCGACCGCTTGATTGTCGCGAATTGAATCTTCAATTTGCTCGCGAGTCTTGCGGTTTTCCTCGGTTTCAAACGTGCCTTGACCGGTAGTTTTGCCCGTCGAATCAATCCGCGCCGCTTCAAAGAAATCGCCGTTATAGCTGACGCAGCTTCCCTGCGGCGGATACCAGCGAATCCGCCGCGCGGCGCGCATCAGTTGAGTTTTGTCCGAAGTGTATTGCTGAAGCAGACTGCTTCCGCCGCGCGTTTGGTAAATCGAAATTAAATCGTTCGGCAGCATTTGTTCGTTGACGAATTTAATCAACGCTTCACGTGCCGCCGTCATCCCGATTTGCGAAGCCGTGCAGTTTCCGTCGTCAACGATAAAAGTGACGATGCGCCCGACGTTTTCCGGGCGAACACGAACGGGCGGCGGCAAAACGACGTTTTTGCCGTTTTTAATTGTCGTTACCGGCGAAGACCGCGCGGGCGATTCGGTATTGATATACGAAAAATTCGTAATCTTTTGCGGCTTGCCGTCCTGCGTAATTTCAAAGTCGGCGATGTTCAAATCCCTGACCTGATTGCCGTTCTTGTCGGTTACAACCGCGTCGAACTGCACGAGGTTGGTCGTGATTTTTACCACGTCATCGTCAATCGGCGGAGTCGGCTGAACCTTTTGCGCGTGCATCGCAACAGATGAAAAAAGAAAAAAAACAATACAAATATTGAAGGTAACAAAAGAAAGCTGTTTCATTTTTTTATTCCCGTATTTTACGATTTGTCGGATGCGCTTATTCCAAAATGCTTTAACCAATCGGAAATGTCATCATTTTTTACCGCTTGTCCGCGCATTATATTCGATTTGACTGTTTCGCACGGCTTCAATTAAAAAAGACATTTGCGTTGAATTAAATATTCGATTTACCGCCGTTTTCGTATTGCTCCAATTTTCGATAAAGCGTTTTTCGCCCGATATTCAAAAGGCGCGAGGCGCGTGATTTGTCGCCGTTTGTGTAATCGAGGGCGAGTTCGATTGCCTGTCGTTCGATTTCTTCCATTGTCGCCGGAAAATCAACTTCGAGATTGACGGAGCGTCCTTCGCTGGCGGCTTTGGCGCGTTCCTGTCTGGCTTGCGCGAAGGCGACGAAGGCGCGTTTGCTGATGGCTTCGGGCAAATCGTCAAGCTCGATTTGTCGTCCCGACGCGATAATTACGGCGCGCTCGATAGCGTTTTCAAGCTCGCGGACGTTGCCGAGCCATTCGTAATTGACCAGGGCGCGCAGGGCTTCTTTGGAAATTCCCGAAACGAAGCGTCCGGTTTTTTCCTTATAGTGTTCGAGAAAATGAAAAACCAGCAGGTTGATGTCTTCGACGCGCTCGCGCAGCGGCGGCAGAGTTATCGGAAAAACCGACAGGCGATAGAACAGGTCTTTGCGAAAGTTTCCGTCTTCAATCGCTTGTTTCAAATCAATATTTGTCGCGGCGACGACGCGCACGTCCGTTTTAACCGTTTCGCTGCCGCCGACACGCGTAAATTCGCCGTCCTGCAGCACGCGCAGAAGTTTAACTTGTGCGGATAAAGGCATTTCCCCGATTTCGTCCAAAAATAAAGTTCCGCAGTCGGCTTCTTCAAAACGTCCTTTGCGCTGCGCGCGCGCGTCGGTGAACGCGCCTTTTTCGTGTCCGAAAAGCTCGCTTTCGAGCAGCGTTTCGGGAATCGCGCCGCAGTTTAATTTAATATACGGCTCGTCTTCGCGTCCCGAATTATAATGAATCAGATTGGCGAGCAATTCTTTTCCCGTTCCCGATTCGCCTTGAATTAAAACGGTCGTGGTCGTGTCGGCGACATTTAAGGCAAGTTCGATTGAGCGGCGAAGCGTCGGCGCTTGTCCGATAATCTCAGAGTGTTTCTGATGCAGTTCCGATTTCAAGCGCATCACTTCGGCGCTCAACTGGTCGCGCTCCAAAGCCGTGCCGATTTGGTCGGCGATTCCTTCGACCAGCGCTACGTCATTGTCTTCAAACGGTTTAGCGCGTTCTTCGCTCCACACGAAACCGAGAAGTCCGAACGCTTGTCCGGCGACTCTGACGGGAGCGACGAGCGCGGCTTTTCCGCCGAGCTGCGAATTGAAAATAAGGCGAACGGCAAACGGCAGTTGCGTATCGACCAGCCGAAGCGTTTTGCCTTCGCGCAGGATGTCGCCGAGCGCGGGAAACGGCTCGATGTCGAGCGATTGATTGTGCTGTTCAATCATCTGCAAAACGGCGTTCGGCTCGACATCGGGCGCGGATTTAAACGATGCCAGCGAAATGCGTTTGCCCGTTCGGTCGAGAACGCCGAGCGCGCCGTAATCCGCGCCGACGAGACTGACGGCGCGCTCTAAAACGCGGGCGGAAACTTCGTTAAAATCCGAATGAGAATTGAGCGTGTTGGCGATTTCGAGCAGCGCGTTCGTCCGGCGCGTTTCCTGTTCCTGCGCCACGTAAAGGCTTGTATATTGATAGCCGATGGCAAGCTGTCGGGCGATTGATTCGAGAAAGGTAACTTCTTCGTCGAGCCATTCGCGCGGCGCTTTCGTGTCGTGAAGACCGAGAAGTCCTAAAACTTGTCCGCTTAAAATTATCGGAAATATGAGAAGGGAACGAGTTTCAAGCGCTTTGGTGAAAAACCGAAGCGTCGCGTCTTTTGCCTTCGACGTGTCGTTGATGCGAAGCGGTTTTGTAATATCGAAGTTTTCGGCGAGTTTGGCGGCGTCAATCGGAATCGTCGTGCCTTCGCTCGACGGAATATCGTCCGAAGCCCGCCATTCGTGGCTGATTCGCAATTCGCTCTCGGATGTAATTTGCAAAAGGTCGCAGCGGTCAGCCTGCATCATTCGTCCGATTTCCGAGACGACGACGTTTAGAAATCTTTCGAGGTCGATATTCGTCGGCAAATCGCGGGCGAGACGGGCGATAATCGCTTCACGCGCTTCGTGCATCCTGATTTTTCTTTCAAGCGAGAGCGACTGCGGAATTTCGAGTTCGATTTTCATAAAGTAAATTGGACTTTCTCACCGGGAGCGCGGACATCTTGTCCGCAATGAACGCTCTGCGTTCAAGAGAGCGCGTCTAAACTGAACGTCGAATCTTATTGTAAAGGTTAATTCGCGCTCCGCGCTCCGACTGACTGAATACATTGAAATCCTTTTCATTCAAGACTGAGAAAATCATATTTTTATATTTTGTTTTTTACCTTTGTATGTCAAGTTGATACAAAATAAATATGATGTGTGTTTTTTAGAAGCAAAAGAAAAGACGTTAAAAATAATTTAACGCCTTCGGGAATTTGTTTTGAAAATTAAAATTATTGAGTCGGTTCCGGTTTTGCGACTGTCTGTTCCGCCGGTTTGGGCGTTGATTTGGGTTTTGGTCGTCCCGTTCGCGGTCGGCTGATTTCTTCCCGTTGCTGCGGCGGCTTCGGTTTGATGCCGAAGTTAATGCGTTTTTTTCCGGCTTCGGCTCGTTCGAGCAGGTCTTGCGCCTGAAGATTGCCGTCGTCGAGCTTAACGGCTTTATTCAGAACGGTTACGGCTTCGTCGTATTGAGCGAGCTTTATCAGAATCGAGCCGAACTCGGTTTGATATTCGGCGTCGTCGGGTTTGAGTTTGACGGCTTCGCGCAGCGCTTTTTCGGCTTCCTTGTCTTTATTGAGCTTATTATAGGCGCGTCCGAGATTATATTTCGCCTGGTCGTCTTTCGGATTTTTTTTCAGAAATTTTTCATAAACTTTCGCCGCGTTCTCAAACGCTTTTTCCGAATCGCTCAATACGGGAACGTCTTTTTTTCCTTTTTTCGGCGTCGGCGTCGGTTCTTCTTTCGACAGACCGGGCGAGTTATATTCTTCTTTTTCGCGGAGAGTGTGTGCGATTCCCAATTTAAAGTATGCTTCGGCAAAATCGGGATTTAGTTTAACGGCTTGTTTGAAAGCGTCAATCGCGTTTTCGGTTTCAATCGCATCGAGATATTTATCGCCCGCCGCAACCGCTTCCGCAGCGTCGCCGAATGTCGGAACCGTTTCAGGTAATTTGTTTGCGTCGGCGGCGGTCTGGTTTGCCGCCGAAATTGTATTTGCGGTTTGATTCGATGCTGTGTTTGCGTTCGGTTCGTCGGCGGATTTGCAGTTTAAAACAAAAACGCTCGATAAACTTAAAAATAAAGTTATAAAAAAAATCCTTTTCATAATTTTCGATGTTTATCATCCCGGAGGAAAGACGAACGGACGACCGCCGAGCAGGTGAACGTGCAGGTGAAAAATGGTTTGCCCGCCGCCCGCGTTCGTGTTGATAACCGTTCGATAACCGTCTTCGGCGAAACCTTTATCGCGGGCGATGTTTGCCGCTGTCAGCAGCAGATGTCCGAGCGTTTCCTTATGACTTTTTTCGGCTTTGTCGAGCGACGCGAAATGCTCGCGCGGCACAATTAAAACGTGCGTCGGCGCTTGCGGGCTGATGTCGTTGAAAGCGACGCAAACCGCGTCTTCATAAACTTTTGCGGACTTGATTTCGCCCGCGATTATTTTGCAAAAAAGGCAGTTTTCCCGGTTCATAATGAAAAGAATAATTAAATCACAAATGAAAAACAATGGAAAATGGAGAATGGAGAATGGAAAATGGGAAAGTTTATTTTCCAGAAGATTTTCAAGCGTTTTCAATTTTCGGCTTCTTGGTAATAAAAGTCATAACTGATAATTTAGATTTATTATGAACCGGACTTTTTCAGACAAAAAACTCGGAGAACTTTTTTCAAAACTCGACGCGGGCGAGTCGGCAATCGGCAATCGGCAATCGGCGGCGCGTCATCCGATTCACGTCGTCTATGGCGGCGCGCATCTTTTCAAAGCCGAAACGCCGGAAAAGCTGGGCGCGATTGCGCTGAAAAATTTACGGACTTACGCGCCGGATTTCGCCGAATTTGCCCGCGCCGTGTGGCTCAAAGGCGCGGACACGTTGCCGCCGTTCGCCGCCGTTACCGTCGATTTGGAAAAAAGGTTGGAGCAGGATGCCGAAACGGTTAAAGCAGAAAATTACGACGCGTGGTTTGCGCGGACGATTTACCGAAAAACGATTGAAAAACTGCGGCGCGAAGCGGTCGAGGATTTTCGCATCGATTTTGAAGACGGCTACGGCATCAGAAGCGACGCGGAAGAAGACGCGGACTGCATTTTGGCTTCCGACGAGCTTGCCGAATCTTTTTTAGAAAACACAATCACGCCGTTCTGCGGTTTTCGCACGAAATCCTTTGCGCCCGAAACGTATAAAAGAGCAATCAGAACGCTCGATTTATTTCTCACGAATTTAATCGAAAAAACCGGCGGCAAACTGCCCGAAAACTTCGTCGTAACTTTGCCGAAAATTTCGCGCGCCGCGGAAATCGAAGTTTTAGACGAACTTTTAACCGTGTTTGAAAAGCAAAATAATATAGAAAGCGGCGCGGTCAAAATCGAAATAATGATTGAAACGCCGCGGGCGATTGTCGGCGAAAACGGCGCGATTGCCCTGCAAAGTTTGGTTAAAGCGGCAAAAGGTCGCTGCGCGTCGGCGCATTTCGGAGCTTTTGATTACACGGCGAGCTTCGGAATTTCCGGCGCGTATCAACATCTGCGGCACGACGCCTGCAATTTTGCGCGCCAAATGATGCATATTGCTTTGTCGCCGTTAAATGTCCGGCTTTCCGATTCGGTAACGACGGAAATGCCGATTCCGATTCACAAAGGTGAAAACCTCACGGAAAAACAATCTGCGGAAAACAAGAGCGCGGTTCAAAACGCCTGGCGAACGCATTTTAATAACGTTACGAGTTCTTTAATAAACGGTTTTTATCAAAGCTGGGATTTGCATCCGGCGCAGTTGCCCGCGCGCTACGCGGCGGTTTACGCGTTTTTTCTTGAATCGAAAGACGCGCAGAGCAGGCGACTTAAAAATTTTATCGAAAAGGCGGCACAGGCGGCGACGACGGGAAATCAATTTGACGACGCGGCTTCGGCGCAGGGGCTTTTAAATTTTTTCGGGCAGGCTTTAAGCTGCGGCGCGATGACCGAAGCGGAAGTTTTGGATGCGACGGATTTAAGCGTCGCAGAATTGCGCTCGGCGTCTTTTGCGAAAATTATGGAAAACCGGCGGAATGATGACAAAGTTATAAGTTAAATCAATTGAAGTCAATCGTTTGCCGACAAAATATTGTCGAGCATTTCTTCTCTTTTTTGCTGATTGTCCGAAATTTTCGGCTCGTGCTGAGGCGATTTTTTCGGCAGCGCAAACGGGTCAACCTGAAGCGGAAGTCCTTGCTGTTCGAGATTTCCGGTAATTATTTTAGTAATCAATTCCTGCTCGAATTTCGTAATGTCGAGGAATTTCGCGCCGATGCCGGTATCTTCAAAACGGTATAAAACCCTGCACGTCAACGGCAGAAAATTTTTGTTCGGCAGCTCGACCAGCAGGCGAAATTCGTCGCCGACGTAAACGCCGTCGTCCCATTCGATAAGACAGCCGCCGATGCTGATTTGATTAAGCACGGTTTCGACCGCTTCATTATATTTGGTAAAACGAACGGCGGGAATGTCGAGCGAAAATCTGATGTGCCGTCTTTGTTCGATTGACATATAGAACCTGTTTGCAATTATTTTAGGCAATCTGCCGCAAGATTAGCCGGATCGCGCAAATCCGAATCTTCGTTTCACTTGTTCTAATCAGTCCTTCGCAATTCTTCCACAATACCCGGCATTGATTGATCCACGCATTTGTGCGCTCGACGATCCATCT
>JALZOE010000478.1 GCA_030857325.1 Acidobacteriota bacterium | reverse complement strand
TAATCGAAGATACGGCAAAATAATAAAAGGAATCGGCATCAAATCAATCGAAATTATGTTCCAAAAAATCCGGTCTAAAATTTTTATACTTTTGTTTGGCGCTTTTATTGTTTTTCCCGCCGCCGGTTTTGCACAAAATCCGGTTTCGTGGTCGCTCGAATCCGAAGCGAAAGGTAAAACCTTAAAATCCGGCGAGCGATTCACAGCCAAACTCAAAGCGCAAATCGAAGACAATTGGCATCTTTACGCCGTCGAGCAGCCGGAAGGCGGACCGTATCCGACAAAAATCACTGCTGCCGAAAATCTGCCGTTCAAAATTGACGGTAAAAGCGAATCGCCCGCCGTCATTACAAAATTTGACCCGAATTTTCAAATCGAAACAAAGTATTTCGCTGAACAAGCGGAATTTAACTTGCCGATTTCCGCGACCTCCGATGTAAAAGTTGACGATTTGGCGGTAAATGTTAAATATCAGGTTTGCGACGACAAAGTTTGCCTGCCGCCGAAAACCGTTCGAGTTTCATTTGCCGGTTTTGAAGATGTTAAGAAAAGCGGTCAGCGGTCAGCGGTCAACAGTCAGCCGACGACGCCCGAAAATCAAAATCCAGCTTCTAATAACGAGCCGCAAACGACAACTTTCGCCAACTCTCAAAACTCTACAAACCCGATAAACTCGACGAACTCGCTCTGGTCTTTTCTGTGGCTGGCAGTAACTTTGGGCGCGCTGTCGCTGCTGACGCCGTGCGTTTTTCCGATGATTCCGATTACGGTTTCGTATTTTACCAATCATTCGGCGGGCAATCGCGGCAAAGCCATCCGAATGGCGACGGTTTATTCTCTGGGAATTATCGGAACATTTACCCTCGTCGGAATGTTGCTGGCGATTTTCGTCGGCGCAGCGGGGATTACGCTTTTTGCCGCCAATCCGTATGTCAATCTGTTGATTGCGGGAATTTTTCTGTTTTTCGCATTTAATCTTTTCGGCGCGTATGAAATAGCAATTCCGACCAGTATTTTAACAAAACTCGATAATTTGACCAGAAGCAGGGAAGGCGAAGGAAGCGGAATCGTCGGCGCGCTGCTGATGGGTTTAACCTTTACGTTGACTTCATTTACCTGCACTTCGCCGTTTGTCGGCACGATTCTGGTTTCGGCTTCGCAGGGAAACTGGCAAATGCCGCTTGTCGGAATGCTCGCTTTTTCGAGCGTTTTCGCGCTGCCGTTTTTCGTTCTCGCTCTTTTGCCGCAATACGTTTCTTCACTTCCGCGCGCGGGCGGCTGGATGAATTCGATAAAAGTGGCAATGGGATTTCTTGAAATCGCGGCGGCGATGAAATTTCTGTCAAACGTCGATTTAATCTGGAAATGGGAAATTTTTACGCGCAATTTCGTGCTGTCGATTTGGATTGCCATCGGCGTAATTCTGGCGATTTACTTATTAGGAAAATTCCAACTTCCGCACGATTCAAAGCCCGAAAGAATCGGCGCGATTCGCGTTGTTTCGGCGATTTTGAGTTTGGCGATTAGCTTTTATCTTTTAACCGGACTTTTCGGCGCGCGTCTCGGCGAACTCGAATCTTTTCTGCCGCCGGAATTGGAAACTTCGAGAAACTTTTTTAATAAATCCGACGCCGAAAAACTGCAATGGATTGACAACGATTATGAAGCGGCGCTCGCGAAAGCAAAAGCCGAAAACAAACAGGTTTTTATAGATTTTACCGGCTACACCTGCACCAATTGCCGCTGGATGGAAGCGAATGTTTTTCCGAAAAAAGCCGTCGAAGACGAAATGAAAAAGTTTGTTTTAGCGCGGCTTTACACCGACGGCGACGGCGAGATTTATGAAAAGCAGCAGTTGTTTCAGGAGCAGACTTTCCAAACCGTTGCGCTGCCGTTTTACGCGATAATGAATTCGGACGGAAAAACGATTGCCACATTTCCCGGTTTAACCAGAGACGCGCAGGAATTTGTTGACTTTTTGAAGAAAGCGGAAGAAAATTAGCCACGAATAACACAAATAACACAAATTAAAAACAAAAATAATTTATTCGTATTCGTTCGTCTAATCCTCGGCTAAAAAATCTTATGCAAACAGTCAAAATCGAAAATTTAATCGACGGACTTCGCGCCATTCCCGAAGCGGAATTCAAATGCGATAACGTCTATCAATTCTTACGCGAAAATTCCGTCGATGTCGCGTCGATTGAAAAATATCTGCACTGGAGCGACAAATTTTATACGCGCAATTTGATTTATAAAGACGAGCGATTTGAGATGATGGCGATTTGCTGGAACAAAGGTCAGGTTTCGCGCATTCACAATCACGCCGACCAGATGTGCTGGATGACCGTTCCTGTCGGCAAACTTCACGGTCAAAATTTCCGCGCCGTCGAAATCGACGAAGCGCAAAACCATTGCAAATTAGCCGAAACCGACTGCTTTGATTTGTCCGACTGTCTGACCGCCAAAGTCGAACTCGAAGAACCGATTCACCAAATCTTAAATCTACCCGAATTTGGGGAACGTGCCGTCAGCATTCATATTTATTCAAAACCGTTCGATAAATGCCTTTGTTACTGCCGCGAAACCGACCGCTTTTCGGAAGTTTCTCTTTCTTACACGAGCATCGACGGCAAACTGTGCGACCACGTAAAACTCTAAAATGAAACAGCGCGAAGGATTTTGGTTTCCCGTAATTGTTTCGATTTGTGTTTTATACGTTTTGCTTCGACTCTGGAATCAGACCGAAATGTGTCTCTGGTTTGACGAAATCTTCAGCATTCACGCCGCCGAACACGATTGGCAAAATCTTTTCAGCTTTGTTGCTCAGGATTTAATTCAC
>JALZOE010000477.1 GCA_030857325.1 Acidobacteriota bacterium | reverse complement strand
GATGGTCAATCACATCAATCAAACCCGAAACGCGCATATCGTAACGGTCGAAGACCCGATTGAATTTCTGCACAAAGACAAAAAATCCTTTATCACGCAGCGCGAAATCGACGTTGACACGCGCTCATTCGCCGAAGCCCTGCGCGGCTCGCTTCGTCAAGACCCGGACGTGATTCTGGTTGGCGAAATGCGCAATTTGGAGACGATTGAAACGGCGCTTTTAGCCGCCGAAACCGGGCATCTGGTTCTTTCCACTCTGCATACTTTGGACGCTTCGGAAACATTGAAGCGCATTATCATCCGCATTTCCGCCGTATCAGCAAAAATCGATTCGCATACAGCTTGCCGGACTTCTCAAAGCCGTAGTCTCGCAGCGCCTTATGAAGTCGGCGAAGGGAAACAGCCGCATTCCGGCGGTCGAAGTTTTAATCTCGACGCCGCTTATCCGTGATTATATTCTGCACGAAGAAAAAACCGGACAGATACGCGACGCCATCGCCGCCGGAACTTCGCAATACGGAATGCAGACGTTCGACCAATCGCTCTTTTACCTTTATCAATCGGGACTTATCAACTTGGAAGAAGCCCAGCGCGGCTCGACCAACCCGGATGAATTCCGCCTGCGCCTCGCCGGAATCCAAAACACAACCAGCAGCGCCAAAGAAGAAATGGAAAAAATGAGCGGCGTCGGGCAGTTTCCCGATTTGATTTCGAGAATTTAACACTATGTCAGGCTGGAAAAAATCCAGCCACGAATTACACAAATAACACGAATTATTTTTTAATTATTATTCGTGTTATTTGTGTAATTCGTGGCTGATTATCCTTAATTTTGTAAGAAACTAACTAAAAAACAGTTCTCCTTTTGCGACGACAACCGCGCTTCCGCCGATTTTCACTTTTTCGACGCTTCCCTTTTTCCCTTCGACTTCGGCAAAAATTCTGCTTGGACGATTCATAAAATCGCCTTGCTCGACTGTAAATTTATTTGTATCGAGCGCGCCGTAATAAATTAGATAACCGGAAAGCGCGCCCGCCGCGCTGCCCGTCGCCGCGTCTTCGGCGATTCCGTCGTCGGGCGCGAAAAATCTGGCGTGAACCTTTGATTTTTTTTCTATTGTTTCAAACGAAAAAACGTAACAGCCGATAGCGCCGTATTTGAGATAAACTTCGGCTAAAATCTGCGAATTTATCCGGCATTTTTCCAGCGCGGCGAGCGAGACGAGCGGAACGACGAGCGATTTGATGCCGGTCGAAACCGTCTGAATCGGCAGATTGCGGCTGAAATCAAAATCGGATATTTCGAGTCCCAAGCCGTCTACCAATTTATTCGTTTCATTTTCATTCGAGACGATTGCGCCGGTTTCAAATTTTCCCTGCGTCATCACCACGCGAAAAGGCTTCGCGGCGCGAAACTCGATTTCGACGGGCAAAACGCCCAGATTTAATTCCTGCTCAATTTCTATCGTGCCGTCTTCCGCCTGCGCGGTCGCGCCGAGTTGCGCCAGCAGATTCCACGTTCCGACAACCGGATGACCGGCGAGCGGCAATTCCTGTTTCGGCGTAAAAATCCGCAGTCTTCGCACAGCGGTTTCCGACGGCAAGACAAAAACCGTCTCCGACAAATTCATTTCGCGGGCAATCGCCTGCATTTCTTCAACGGACAAATTTTCCGCTTCGGTAAAAACGGCTAAAGGATTGCCGCAAAAGGCTTTTTCCGTAAAAACGTCGAGCTGGTAAAAAGTATATTTTCGCATCGGTTTATTATGAACCGTTATTTTTCAATTGTTAATTCGAGACAAAAAATGGTTTTGCCGTTTTTCAAATCCGAGGCGTTCCGAATCAAGGATTATCGTGTCTCCGAATACTCTTCGGGACGTAAATCCGCGCCGCGGAATCGGGCGACTTATTTTTCTGCAAAATAACCCGTAAACTACCGTTTTATTTTCGTTTCCATACTTTATTGTCTTGACATTCAAGCGTTTGGACGTGTAAATTCTAGTTTTATCCGGTCAATGTAAAAAATGCGCGGAAGTGAAGCCAAAATAAATGCCTTATCTCTCTTTTCAGGTGATAATCCTTTAAATAATTATCTAAATAATTATCGGCAGATTTTACTTCTCTTCAAATCACTGTTGCGGCGGTTATAAATTGGTTTTGACGAAAACCAACTTATTTTCACGTTCAGACCGGAAAAAAGAGAAAGGCTTCATTTTTTGAACAGCTACTTTTAATAAGGAAATTAACATAAACTTAAATGACAAACGAGGTTATTAACGAAACGGAAAATTCATTGAAAAATGAAAATCCGGGTGTGGAAGAAACGAACACGGCAGATTCGATTGAAGCTCAGGGCGCAACCGCCGCCGCTTCGACTGAAGACGACCACTCAAGGGAAGAAAGCCAAAACTCCAGGGAAATGGATTTCGGCGCGATTCTCCAACAATTTGAACAGGAGCAGACGATTTATCACGCGGGCGATTTGGTTCAGGGTAAAGTCGTCGGTTTATCAGACCGCGGGGTTTTAGTCGATTTCGGCTATAAATCCGAAGGCATTGTTCCGATTGAGGAATTTACTTCCGTTGACGGCGAAGTCAACGTCAAGCAGGGCGATGAAGTCGAAATCGTTATCCGCAGCATTCATTCGGGCGACGCGCCGCCGATTCTCTCACATCAGGACGCGATAAGCCGCAAATCCTGGGCTGAAATCGAAAAAGCTTTTAACGAAGAAACGCCCGTTGTCGGTCACGTTATCGATAAAACGAAAGGCGGTCTGCGCGTTGACCTCAACGGCGTCGAAGCGTTTCTGCCCGGCTCGCAGGTCGATTCGCGCCCGAACCGCAGT
>JALZOE010000086.1:1524-8455 GCA_030857325.1 Acidobacteriota bacterium | reverse complement strand
CACCGACGAACTCGAAGCGTATCCGAGCGAATCGCTGAACGCACCGCTCAACGAAAGAGCGGCGGAATTTTCCTTCACAAACGCGCCGCTCGCCGCCAATCAAAAACCGCTTCAAAACCGCGACGGACACCAGAGCGCGCCGGTTGAAAAAGACCGATTCGCCCAGCTTATCGCCGTTCCCGAAATCACGCCGACGATTATTCTGCTCGGATTGTTCGTTGCCTTCGCTCTGGGCGCGGCGCACGCGCTTTCGCCCGGACACGGAAAAACCGTCGTCGGCGCGTATCTCGTCGGCTCGCGCGGAACGTTCAAACACGCGATTTTTCTCGGCGCGACCGTAACGATTACGCATACTTTAAGCGTTTTCGCGCTCGGAATCATCGCCCTGTTCGCCTCGGAATATATTTTACCCGAACGGCTGATACCGTTTTTGAGCTTCGTTTCCGGCTTGATGGTTTTTTTCATCGGCTTGACGCTTTTCAAAAACCGTCTTTTTTCTATTTTAAGTTACAAATCTGAAAATCAGTCCGTGCGCGACCACTCTCACGACACGGAGCTTTCGCCAATCGACGGCGCGCCAGACAATTCGGACAGTAATTTTACGCACACGCACGGCGGCTCGACGCACATGCACACGCCGCCGAAACAAATCGGCTGGCGCAGTTTGCTGGCGCTGGGAATCTCCGGCGGCTTGCTTCCCTGCCCGTCCGCGCTGGTGCTGATGCTGTCGGCTATCTCTCTGAACCGCGTCGGTTACGGACTCGTTTTAACTCTGGTTTTCAGTTTCGGTCTGGCGGCAACTCTGACCGGCGTCGGACTCGTTTTTCTCTACGTCGGCAAGTTTTTCGATAATCCGGCTTTAAGCGGAAATCGGCTCGTTCAAGCATTGCCGGTTTTCAGCGCGTTTATTATCACGTGCGTCGGCGCGGTTATCTGCTACAACTCGATAATGTAGTTTTTTCAACCGTTCAAAAAATCTCTAAAACTTTGCAAAACATCCGGCTTGGGTTACGCTTTAAAGTATTTTAACAGGCGAATTACACAAGCAAAATGATAAATTTCGATTCCCGTATCTGCACAAATTTTCAAACCGCGTCTTCGCGCGAATGGCTTGAAACCAACGGCATCGGCGGCTATGCTTCCGGCACGATTTCGGGCGCGAATACGCGCCGCTATCACGGACTTCTAACCGCCGCCGCCCGCCCCCCGCTCGGTCGCGTTACGATGCTTTCCAAGTTTGAAGAAACGCTTTTTATAGACGGTAAATCTTACGCGCTTTCCGCCAATCAATATCCGAATGCCGTCTATCCGAAAGGCTTTCAGTATATAAAATCGTTTCGCCTCGACCCTTTTCCCGTTTGGATTTTCGAGATAGAAGGCATCGAAATCGAAAAATCAATTTTTATGGTTGACGGGCAAAATACCGTTAGTTGTCAGTGGTCGGTCGTCAGTCGTCGGTTAGCAGAGGACAAACAGAAACCTAAAATCGTAATAGAACTTAGACCGCTTTTATCTTTCTCCGATTATCATCATCTCCGGCGCGAAAATTCCGATTTTGATTCGCATTACGAAATTGAAAAAAATTTAATAATCGTCAAACCGGATGCACGAATGCCGACGCTTTATTTCGCGCACAATGCAGCAAATTTGGAAAATACAGGCGTCTGGTATCGTAATTTTGAATACGCGATTGAAAAGGAACGCGGCTTCGACTTTCGCGAAGATTTGTTTCAGCCGTTTGCTTTAAGATTCGATTTGAGCGAAGCGGCGATTGTTATCGCTTCGACCGAAAAACAAAACTTTTCGGATTCCTCGAAATTTCGTCAAAGTGAAATCGACAGGCGCGGAAAATTGGTAAAACAAGCTGACGCCAAAGATGATTTTACAAAACAACTCGTTTTAGCCGCCGACCGATTTATCGTTTCGCGCGGCGCGGGAAAAACGATAATCGCCGGTTATCCGTGGTTTTCCGATTGGGGACGCGACACGATGATTGCCTTAAACGGTTTGACTTTAGCGACAAATCGCCCGGAAATCGCCAAAAGCATTCTGCTCGAATTTTCCCTTCACATTTCCGAAGGAATGCTGCCGAATCGCTTTCCCGACGCGGGCGAAACTCCCGAATACAACACGGTTGACGCGACGCTCTGGTATTTTGAAGCCGTCCGCGCCTACGCCGAAAAAACAGGAGATTACCACTTCGTCGAAAAAAATCTCTACGAAAAACTCGTCAATATCGTTTTGTGGCACGTTTCCGGCACACGTTTTCAAATTAAAGTCGATTCGGCGGACGGCTTGCTTTACGCGGGTGAAAGCGGAACACAATTGACCTGGATGGACGCAAAAATCGGCGAATTCGTCGTTACGCCGCGCGCGGGAAAAGCTGTCGAGATTCAGGCGCTCTGGTTTAACACGCTCAAAATTATGGCTGATTTTGCCGGACGATTCGGCGACGCCGCCGACCGTGAAAAATATCTGGAAATGGCGGCAAAGGCAAAGCAAAATTTTACCGAAATTTTCTGGAACGACGTGGAAGAATGTTTATTCGACGTTATAAACGGCGCGGAAAAAGACGCTTCCGTCAGACCGAATCAGATTTTCGCCGTCAGTTTGCCGCACTCGATTGTAGAAGGTGAAAAGGGGCGCAAAATTGTCGAAAAAGTCGAAGCGGAATTATTAACTTCTTATGGTTTGCGCTCGCTTTCGCCGAAAGACGAAAATTATTGTCCGGTTTACACGGGAACGCCTTTCGAGCGCGATTCGGCATATCACCAAGGCACAATTTGGGCGTGGCTCATCGGCGGATTCGTTGACGCTTACCGGAAAGTTCATACAAACGAAAATGAAACCGAAAATCGCGTCGCCGAAATTCTGAGCGGCTTCAAAAATCATTTAACCGAAGCCGGAATCGGGCAAATCTCTGAAATTTTCGACGCCGACGCGCCGCACAATCCGCGCGGCTGCGTCGCGCAGGCGTGGAGTGTGGCGGAAGTTTTGCGCGTAATCTCCTCAAAATAAAACCAGATTATTTTATTGTTTTGTTTTTATCTTTTTATATCTGCCTCAATCCGTGTTTATCTGCGGTTAAATAATACTTAAATTACAGGCGATATTTTCAAAGAGCGAATGTTCTATGTCTTTTCCGCCTGCAAAATACGATACGCTTCCGAACGCGCCAAGCCGAATTCCTTCGCCGCTTTCTTGAGCGCGAGTTTCCTGTCTATTCCTTCTTTTTCCAATTCGGCGACGCGAGAAGCGACGGTTTTCTGACCTTGAACTTTGAACTTTGAACTTTGAACTTCTTCCCGGTCGATAACCAGAACAATCTCGCCTTTAACTGTATTTTGAGAAAATTTTTCAGTCAATTCTTCGAGATTTCCCAAAACCGTTTCTTCGTGAAGTTTAGTAATTTCGCGGACAACCGACGCTTTTCTGTTTCCTAAAACTTCCACACAATCGACTAAACTTTTTGCGATGCGGTGCGGCGTTTCGTAAAAAACGAGCGTTGCCGGAATTGTTTTAACTTCTTCAAGACGCTTTCGTCTTTCGGTTTTCTTCGACGGCAGAAAACCGCCGAAAAAAACCGAATCGGTCGGCAAACCCGAAACGATTAAAGCATTGACAAACGCGACCGCGCCGGGAATCGCAACAACTTTCGCGCCGATTTCGTGCGACTTCCGCACAATAATAAGCGCCGGGTCGCAAATAGCGGGCGTTCCGGCGTCGGAAATGACGGCGATAGATTTCCCCTGTTGTAGAAGCGCGGCAAATTCTTCGGCTCTCTCCTTTTCATTGTGTTCGTGATAGCTGACAAGTTTTTTTTTTATTCCGTAATGACTTAAAAGTTTTCCGCTGTGGCGCGTGTCTTCGCAGGCGATAACGTCAACCGTTTTAAGCGTTTGCAAAGCGCGCTCGGAAATATCGGCGAGGTTTCCGATTGGCGTGGCGACAAGATAAAGAGTTCCGACCATAAATGAAAAAATTTAAAATAAAAAAGACGGCGCAAATTTAATATACGCCGTCTTTACATTGTTAAAAACTAAATTTAGCTTTTATTTTGTTTGTTTTTGCAGCACGCGCCGCCGCTGCAGCAGCTTTCGCCGCTCACAACCGTTACGTTTTTCATATCGACGCTCCCGGTTTGCGCTTGTTTATCCTTCATCGGACAAGAATCGCCGCAGCAATTTGAACAGCAGTTTGCCGAAGCGTTTTCGCCCTGCGTTTTCATCGGACACGAATCGCCTTTGCAGCAGCAGTCGGCTTTGTCGCAGCACGAAGTTTTCGCCTGCGCGCCTTCAGACCGCATTTTCATCGCGCACGAATCAGCCGCCGTTTTGTTTGAATTGTTCGATTGATTGACGGCGAAAGCGACGATGCCGAGCACCAGAATAAATATTGTCGATAGCGTTAAAATAACTTTGTTCTTCATTTTTGTTTCCTCTAGAATTTATAAGATTAAGCCAAATGTTTTGTCAAAATTCTGATGATTTCGACGTTAAAAAGTTGCGCTCGTTCTCTCTAAATTCTGAAAACACCATTTTTAAGATGCGTATCTTCCCGATTGATAACAACCGATTGGAAAGTTATTTTGGCGGGAAACGCGCGGCTTGCGATTGAAAATTTCGGCTGCGGAACTTTTACGCTTTCTGCGGCGGGTTCGGCTTTTTGAACGGTTTCGATTTTTCGCGCTTTATCGAATATCTGCGGCAGAAACCGGCAGCAATCGAGCGCGTCTTTCAAATGCACGGAAGCAAATTGCGAAACGCTTTCGCTCGAAGATTGTCTGGAGCAATGCGATGTTTTGGGAAGCGGGCAGCTTTCCGTTTCCGCCGCTTCGGTTGTTTCACAGCAAAACAAAAACAAAACGCCGCTCATCCAAAAAACGAGCGAAGCGACAGCAAATTTTTTGGCGTTTTGTCTAAAACTTTTTCGCATTACTCGTAAATAATAGCAGATAGAAACATCTTCGTCCAAAAATTTTAGACGTTAAATCTGAAATTTACAATATCGCCTTCCTGCATCACATATTCTTTGCCTTCGAGTCTGGTTAAACCTTTTTCCTTCGCCGCCGCGTTTGAGCCTGCACCGATTAAATCGTTGTAGGAAACGATTTCGGCGCGAATAAAGCCGCGTTCGATGTCTGAATGAATTTCTCCGGCGGCTTGCGGCGCTTTCGTGCCGATTGGAATCGTCCAGGCGCGGACTTCTTTTTCTCCGGCGGTTAAAAACGACATCAAGCCGAGCATTTTGTAAGCCGATTTTATTAACTTATCGACGCCGCTCGACGTTACGCCGACATCAGCCAGAAATTCGGCGCGTTCTGCCGGTTCGAGCGCGACGAGTTCGGCTTCGAGTTTGGCGCAAATGATGACGACTTCGGCGTTTTCTTTTGCCGCGTGTTCTTTGACGGTTTTGACGTGCGCGTTTTCATCCGAGTTCAGCAAAGTTTCTTCGTCAACATTTGCCGCGTAAATCGTCGGTTTTGTCGAAATCAAGAAGAATTGTCGGGCGATTAACTGTTCTTCCTTTGATAATTGGACGGCGCGCGCCGGTCTGCCTTCTTCGAGCGCGGGCAGGATTTTTTCGATTATCTCAATTTCCGCTTTCGCCGTTTTGTCGCCCGAACGAGCGCCTTTCTGCGCCTTGTCGCGCCGCTTTTCAACCGACGCTAAATCGGCTAAAGCCAGTTCGATTTGAATCGTTTCAATATCCCGAATCGGATTGACCGAGCCTTCGACGTGAATGATATTATCGTCTTCAAAACAGCGCACGACTTGAATAACGGCGTCGGTTTCGCGGATATTGGCGAGAAACTGATTGCCCAAACCTTCGCCTTTCGACGCGCCGCGCACAAGTCCGGCAATATCGACAAACTCGACCGTCGCGGGAACGGTCTTCTGCGCCTTGTTCATCTTTTCCAGAACGGCGAGACGCTCGTCCGGCACGGCGACGACGCCGACATTCGGTTCAATCGTGGCAAATGGATAATTGGCGGCGAGTGCGTCTTCGGCGGCGGTCAGCGCGTTAAATAAAGTAGATTTTCCGACGTTCGGAAGTCCGACGATTCCGGCTTGCAGCATAAAATTAGTTCAAAGTTCAAAGTTTAAAATTCAAAGTAAAAGCAAAACAAGCATTTTAACCCGTCGGCGTGATTTTGAGAAATGCCGAAACTGTGGCTTAATTTTGTAGAGAATTTCAGCCATACAAAACTCAAATGACACAAGAAGAAATCTTAGAACATTTTCGCGCTTGCGGCGCCCTTTTAGAAGGACATTTCATTTTATCGAGCGGCTTGCACAGCCCGAAATATCTGCAATGCGCGCTTGCCTTGCAAAATCCGCAAGACGCGGCGAAATTCGGAAAGTCAATTGCCGAAAAATTTACCGATGAAACTTTCGACACAGTTGCGTCGCCTGCAATCGGCGGCTTGATAATAGGTTTCGCGGTCGCGCAAGCGGTAAACGTCCGCTTCATCTGGACGGAACGCGAAAACGGCGCGATGACTTTGCGGCGCGGCTTTTCGGTTAAAGAAAACGAGCGAATTCTGGTCGTCGAAGACGTTATCACAACCGGCGGCTCGACGCGCGAATGTATCGAAGCGTTAGAAAGTCGCGGCGCGAGAGTTACGAACGCGGCTTCGATTATCGACCGCTCGAACGGCGCGGCTGATGTCGGCGTTCCGCGAATTGCGCTGGCGAGTTTGGACGTTCCAAGTTACAAAACCGAAGATTGTCCGATGTGTAAAGAAGGTGAAATTGCTGTAAAGCCGGGCAGTAGAGTTTCTAAATGAATTTCAAACTTCTTATTCAATACGACGGCACGGATTTTCACGGCTGGCAGGTGCAGGAAGGACAGCGCACGGTGCAGGGCGAGCTTGAAAGAGTCGTCGGAATGCTTGAAGACGCGGAAGTTAAAGTCGTCGGTTCGGGAC
>JALZOE010000086.1:0-1514 GCA_030857325.1 Acidobacteriota bacterium | reverse complement strand
GGGCAGTAGAGTTTCTAAGAGACTGTTTGAAAAGTAGGCTATGGTCAAAAGTTCGGGTAAATTTTGATGTGTGAAAAAGAAAATATATCCGAGTGATTTGACCGATAGCCAATGGCATCATATCAAAGAGTTCTTTGAAACCGACAACAGTTTTGGACGACCGCGTGAGCTAGATTTAAGAAAAGTTATTAACGCCGTTCTTTATCTTTTGACGACCGGTTGTCAATGGCGGTATCTACCGAAAGATTTTCCGAAATGGCAGTCGGTTTATTATTATTTTCGCAAATGGGAAGCCGATGAGACGTGGATTTTGATACACGAACATTTGCGAGCCGAAGTTCGTCGGAAGATAAACAAACACAAGCATCCGACGGCTGGATGTATTGATTCGCAGAGCGTCAAAACCGTTGGTGTCAGTTCTTGTTTCGGGTATGACGCGGGCAAAAAGCTAAAGGGACGCAAGCGTCATATTCTGGTTGACACCTTGGTTTTGCTGTTAGCCGTCCTCGTTACGACTGCCGATGTCCAAGACCGCGACGGCTGTAAATTATTGCTGCAAAGAGTTTCGGGCAGTGGTAAGAAATTACGCCGGATTTGGGTTGACGGCGGTTATCGCGGATTGCTGCTCGAGTGGGTGCAACTCCATTTTCGTTTTTGTTTAGCAGTTGTTTTGCGGAGCGATGAGCAAAAGGGATTTACTGTGCTGCCGAAAAGATGGGTCGTGGAGCGCACTTTTGCGTGGCTCGGTCATAACCGTCAATTATCGAAAGATTATGAAGTATTTCCTAAAACAAGTGAAACTTTTATTTATCTGGCGATGGCACGTTTGATGCTTCGCCGAATTCAACCTTTATGACTTTTCAAACAGTCTCTAAGAAGCTGTTTGGAAACTCCTAAAATCAGATGTTTTTACGACATTATTGTCGTTTTCTTAAGTTAGATTGACAGCAAAAGTCCTTTGAAATCAACAATGCTTGATTTTCAAAAATAGTTTCCAAACAGCTTCTAAGAAAATCGGCGTATTTTGATTGTCTAGTCTAATTATGCAAACGTGCTGATTTACATTTCCAATCTTAAAAGAATTGGGAACAACACAACTTCTTCCAATTGAACCACCTGTAATATTTAATAAAATGTCGTTAGCTTTGACTATGCTTCCTTTTATTTTTGAATTTACTTCCTCTGAAATGAGTGTGGCATCTTCAAGACTTAATTGATTTTCAATAACATTTTGACTTCTTATAAAGACAATTCCTGAATTTTGATAAACTTTTGCTCCGCCTGTTGGAGTGCTACCGCTTCCGACTTTCGTTGTTATTTCTCCGAAATTTTTCTCTTTCCAATCTTCATTAAACTCAGGAAACCGCAAAGCCGGAACATTTTTATTTTGTGTCGTCATAAATTAAAAAGGCGTTGAGATATTTAATTGTCGGCAATAATCAGCGATAATTTTGTCCGTTTCGTTGATTTGAGTTTCGAGCGTTTGCAGTTCACCGGCGATAAAATCTAAATCA
>JALZOE010000476.1 GCA_030857325.1 Acidobacteriota bacterium | reverse complement strand
CGACTTCGAGAACCGTCGTTCGCTGGGTTCTTTCCAGCGGGTCGTAAACTCGAACGACCAACCCGGTTTTATTGTCGCGGCGAGTTGTTCCGTAGCCGAGATTGTCGAATCTTTCCGTTCCCGTCAGCTCGTTTAAATCATTTGCCAGAGCCTTCTGGTCGAGCGGTTGGTTGACATATTTGTCGTCCAGCTCGCGCTCGATTGCTCTTTTGGCTTTCGGATTTTCCGTTCCTTCAATCGCCAGAAATTCGGGAATCGGCTGAATTTCTGGACGCGCTTTGCTCTCGCGTAAAGCGATATGTTTTTGCCATTCGGCATCGTCGAGCGCGAGACTTTTGAGCAGCGCTACTCTGGTTTGCGCGCCTTGATAGCCGAGTTCGACGATTTCTTTGCCCGCGTTAAAATCGAATGTGCCGTAATTTTTCAAATCCGGCGCGACGATAACGTCGGCTTGCCGCAAACTGCGGCGCGAGTTTTCGACTGTTACGACGTAAAAAGTTTGTCCTAAAATGCCGACTAAATCCTGAAGCGAGCTGCGGTCGCCGAGCTGCGTTTCGATATTGACGACAAGAATAATATCCGCGCCCATTTCTTTAGCGACATCGGTCGGAATGTTATTCAAAATTCCGCCGTCAGCCAAAATTCTGCCGTTTAATTCGACAGGCGCGAAAACGGCGGGAATCGCCATCGTCGCCCGCAGCGCCCGCGAAAGCGAACCGCTTTTCAAAACGACCGTTTCGGCATTGACCAAATCGGTCGCCACGGCGCGAAACGGAATCGGCAATTCGTCGAAATTTGTATTTTCCCCGTAGGCGAGCATTAAACGGTCGAGCACCAGACCGATTTGGTGTCCCGGATTTAAGCTGCCCGGAAGATTGAGCTTTCTGCCTATTCCGGTCAGCGTAATTGAGCCGGGAAGATTGCGGCGGTCTTCTTTGCGCCGGTAACTCAAAGCGTCGAAAGCCGGTTTGCCGCGCAGAAGATTGTCCCAATCGAGGTTTTCGACTAACTGCTCCATCTCGGCGGGCGTTCTGCCGGTCGCATACAACGCGCCGACCAGCGCGCCCATACTCGCGCCCGCGACGTAATCGACCGGAATATGATTTTCTTCCAAAACCTTGAGAACGCCGATGTGAGCGAAACCGCGCGCGCCGCCGCCGCTCAAAACGAGTCCGATTTTCGGGCGTTTTTTCGGAGTATTTTCAGGAGTCGGAACAGTTTCCTGACCAAATACGGAAGGTATTGAAGTTATTAAAATCAACATGCAAGTCAAAAATAAAGCGCATTTCCGCCGGTTTATTTTTGACTGCTTAAAAATTGTCTTTATTCCGTCTGCATTCGTCATATTATTATTTAGATGTTTCACATCTCTCGTTTTCCGATTATACTTCATCGAAAACCGGCGCGGCGCGAAAACCCGAACCGAACAAGTCAAATCTGAAATAAAGTCGGAGCGCGGACATCCGTCCGCAATGAACGCTCTAGAGCGTTCAAAAGATTCGAGGTAAACTCAATGTTGAATTTCATCGAAACGTTCGTTCGCGCTTTGCGCTCAATGCGGATAGGATTTCCGCGCTCCCGGTTAAGTAAGAAAGCTCTAGACTATTTAGTTTTTACTTTGCATACTGCCCAACCGTTGTTGAAAAGGCTTGCAGTTCGGACGGCAAGCCGGTCAAATTCACGCTTGCCGGTTTATCCAACAATTCGCCGGCTCTCATTTTATAAAACGCTTCGTTTTTGCTGTTGTCGGCGGTCAAAACCGCGCCGCCGATTGACGCACCGACGAACGCCCCCTTACTTCTCGACCAAATCAGAATTCCCGAATCGAGCGTCGCGTTGGTCGCCGCGCCGACGGTGCGCCCGATTGGTCCGGCGGCAAAACTCAAATTACCTTCAAACGCCAATTTGTCGTTGAGCAGTTCGCGCAGCGCGCCTTCGTTCATAAACAGCATTATGTAATCGGTTTTCTTGACGCCGATTTGCGCTCCGACGCTCGCGCCGCCGATGTTGTAAAAAACCGGCGCGCTCCAGCCGTTCGCCGTGCGTCTGGCAACCACGCCGTCGCCGCCGCGTCCGCCGACGATAAATCCGGCTTTAACGACGCCCGGAAAAACGCCGATGGCTTCGGCTTTTTCAAGCAGTTCCTGCGGAATCGCTTTGTCCGGCACGCTCATAATTTTGCGGAAAACCTTGGTCGCCTCGCGCGCGTCTTCGCGTCCTTCCTTTTGCTGTTTTCTCATTTCTTTGGCGTTCATCGTCGTCTGCGCCGGAATCGAAACGATGCCGAATGATAACGCGACGATTATCGCCAAACCGCTTAAAGTCCATTGTTTTATTGTCTTTTTCATAATAATTTCTCCCTTGTTTGTTTTTTATTTGTCTAAAGTTTTTCGCGTTTATTTTTTCTCCGGCGCGGGCGAATTTTTCATCTGCATAAACGCAAAATATAAATCCGTCAGACGGTCAACCGCCGCCGCGTCGTTTCGCGCTAATTGCGTAATCGTTTCGTCGCGCTGCGCCAGAATCGGCTGCGCGGTTTTGATTTGTTCGGCGTTAAACGCGCTCTGGTCGCTTTCTAATTCAGCGCGGAAATCCGTGTAAAAATCGCTCGTCTGCTGCCGCGCCTGTTCAAATTCGCCGCGCCGGGCGTTGATTGCCGCCGTCGCCAGCGTGTTCTGCAAAACGCTCGGACGCAGAGTTTTAATCGCCGCGTCGCGCTCGTTTTCGTGAGTGCGAGCCGAAAGCCACATCGGTAGAAAGCCGAGCAGAAAAGCGACGAGCGCAATTGCGCCGACGATTCCGGCTTTCTTTAACATTTCGTTTTTCCCGTCCGCCGCGCGAATTTCGCCGTTTGTATTTCGCGCTTCCCGCGCGTCATTTG
>JALZOE010000085.1 GCA_030857325.1 Acidobacteriota bacterium | reverse complement strand
GATGTGAACGAGTCCGTCGTCCGAACCAGCCCAAATGACGCCCGGCGTAACGGTAGATTCGGCGACGGTGAAAATCGTGTTGTAATATTCGACGCTCGTGTTGTCTTTGGTAACCTCGCCGCCGGTCGGAACCTGTTTCGATTTGTCGTCGCGCGTCAAATCCGGCGAAATCGCCTGCCACGAATCTCCTTCGTCCATCGAGCGGAAAAGAATGTTTCCGGCGGCATAAAGCGGATAAATGCCGTCTCTCTGGTGCGGCGAAAAAAGAATCGGATAATTCCACTGAAAACGATACTTCTGCGCTTCCGCGCCCGCGCCCATCGGGTTTTCCGGGTAAACATTAACATCTTTCTGCTGTCTGGTTCGATGGTCGTAGCGGGTTAAATAACCGCCGTAGCTTCCGGCGAAAACAATGTCGGAATTTTTCGGATGCGGCGCAATCCAGCCGGATTCGCCGCCGCCCACGTCATACCAATCACGCTCGGTAATCGCAAAATCGCTCGACCGCGACGCTATGCGAACGGTCGAATTATCCTGCTGCGCGCCGTAGATGTTGTAGGGAAAATCGTTGTCGAGCGCGACGCGGTAAAACTGCGCGGTCGGCTGGTCTTGTTCCGTCCACGACTTGCCGCCGTTAATCGAGACGTTCGCGCCGCCGTCGTTGCCGTTAATCATTCGCTGCGAGTTGTCCGGCGCAATCCACAAATCGTGATTGTCCGAATGCGGCACGCCGATGTTGGTAAAAGTGCGCCCGCCGTCGGCTGATTTGTGAAAACCGACGTTCAAAACGTAAACCGTATCTTCGTTCTGCGTATCAGCGTAAACGCGGTGGTAATACCACGGGCGCTGTAAAATCTGCGGATTATTGCTCGTGCGCTGCCAGTTCTCCCCGCCGTCGTCCGAGCGGTAAAGCCCGCCTTCTTTGGCTTCAACCATCGCCCACACGCGATTCGTGTTGACGGGCGAAACCGTTACGCCGATTTTGCCTAAAACTCCGGCGGGCAAACCTCGGTTGCGCGAAATTTCCGTCCACGAATCGCCGCCGTCAATCGATTTATACATCGAACTGCCCGCCCCGCCCGATTCAAATCCCCAAGGCGTTCTTTTTATCTGCCACATCGCCGCAAACATCGCGTTCGGATTCGACGGGTCGAAAGTCAAATCAATCGCGCCGGTTTTGGCGTCGCGGAAAAGAATTTTCTGCCACGTTTTTCCGCCGTCTCTGGTTCTAAAAACGCCGCGTTCATTGTTATCAGCCCACAAATGACCGATTGCCGCGACGTATGCGATGTCGGGGTTTTTCGGGTGAATGCGAACGCGCGAAATCTGGCGCGTGTCGCCCAAACCGATGAATTTCCACGTTTTGCCCGCGTCCGTCGATTTGTAAACGCCGTCGCCGTGCGAGACGTTGCCGCGCACGGTTTCCTCACCCATTCCGACATAGACGACATTCGGGTCTGATTCGGACACGGCAATCGCGCCGACCGACCCGGTTTTAAAGAATCCGTCGGAAATGTTATCCCAATTCGCGCCGCCGTCCGTCGTTTTCCACACGCCGCCGCCGGTCGCGCCGAAATAATAAACGTTCGGCTGCGAAGGAACTCCGGCAACCGCGGCGACGCGCCCGCCTCGAAACGGTCCGATAAGGCGATACTGCAAATTTTTGAGCGGGTCGTTTTTCCGGGCGGCGGAAACCGGCGTCGGCGTAACCGTCGGCGAGGTTTGCGGCAGCGGAGCAAACTGCGGCGTCGGAGTCGTCTGCACTCCCGGTGTGCGCGGCATTTGCTGCTGTTCCGGCGTCGGCGTTTGCGCCGTTATCGGAACGCCGAACGCGGATAAAAACACGAATACCAGCACAAAATTAATTTTTTGCGAAAAAAAGACTGTCGTTTTGGACATTGAAATCACCTTCGGTTTTGAATTTGAAATAGCTTCGGTTCGATTATTCTGGCTTACGCAGCAAATTAAATCAATGTTTCAGAATGTGCAAATTTTTTCTGTGTTCGACTTTTTTATTTAACTGAAGTTCAGGGCAATTGAAATCGAGCGGATTTTAACGCCGAGAATGACGAGAATATGCGAAGAAACGCCGGGAGTTTTCGTTTTTTCTCGGCGCTTCTTCGCGCAACCTCTGCGCCTCTGCGGTAAATAACCTTAAAAAAAATAAAAAAGGACGCCCGAAACGTCCTTAATTTTAGCCGAAATTATCAAACGTAAACCGTTTACTTAATTTCTACCGCTTCGATTTTGCCGCTGCCCTCAAAACCGTCGCTGACGACGTAATCGGGTTCGCCGGATTTGAATTGAAGCGAAAGTTTTTCTTTTAAAAAGATTCCGTCCGCGATTAAAAACGGATGCGGTCGGTCGATGAAATCTCCGGCTTCAACGCGCGGAAACGAAAGTTTTTTGCCGTCGAGCACGCCCGAAACGATTTCATTTAATTTTCGCCCGCTTTCGCCCGCCTTTCCGGTTAAATTAAACATCAGCGTAACGTGTTCGCCGAAACTTAAAACGCCGATTGTGCCGGTTGCGCCGAATTTTTTCTGAATTCCCGCAATTCCGCCGGACAATTGAAATTCCCCGCCCGTTACGCGATATTTTTTCATCGCGCCGGAAAAATTTGCGGGCAAATCAAGATTCAAACTGTTTTCGCGTTCAATCGCAACCAGCGCGACGGCGTAAGGCGTTGTCAAAACTTGCGTAACAAATGCGTCTTTCGGCGGCGCGGCGACGTTCACCGAAATTTTATTCGCGTTTTTTTCGATATTCACCGAATAACCGCCCGTGTTTTTCGTCCCGGCAAAGGCGGCAATAACTGCGGTTTTATTAAAGTCGATTTTTTCCGGCGGCAGATTTTTGACGAGTTTTTGCAGTTGCGAAAATGTTTCCGGCGTGCGCGCCACGAAAACGAACGGCGTCTCGACAATCGAATCCGAACCTTCGGCAAGCATTTCTATTCCTTCGCCGCTGTCAATTGGCGGCGGTTTGGTTTCCCGTATTTTCCCCGGTTTTATTGTTGGAGATTTGCCGGTTTGCGGCTCGCCTTTGCCGCGTCTTGTTTGCGCCGTCGCGCAGTTTGTCAAAAGGCTGAAAGACAAAATGGCGAAAGTAAAAATTTTTAAGGTTTTCATAAATTTAATTCTCCTCGCGGACACTGGCAGAACGTATGATGCGAGAAATCTTGCGACGAGATTTCTAATTAAAGATTTTGAAAAGATTTTTACCGCAGAGGCGCGGAGTTTGCGCCGAGCAACACGAGAGAAGACATTTCTTCTTTGCGACACTTTGCCTTTTCTCCGCGTCTTCGCGGTAAAAATCTTAAATCGCTCATTTATAACAGTTTGAAGTTACGCAGTTGAAACAAAGACAACCGGAAAGTCAGTGAACAATTAATAATGAACAGTGAACAGTTTAAAAAGCGCGGCTATTAACTTTTCGTTATTAACTATTCACTATCGAACGGAAAACGATTTTTAATCCGTATTCTTTTTATCCAACTGCGTAACTTTTAACAATTTACGAAGAAAATCACATTTTCCGCGCAATCTCTTTTATTCTCGCTTTCAATTCTTTTTCGTCAATTTTCAGCGAAGCGCCGTCGCGGTAAATCTCCTCGCCGCCGACCATCGTCAATCGAACGTCGCGCGCGTTCGAGGCGAAAAGCAGCGCCGAATAAACGTCGTGAATCGGCATTTGCGCCGCGTTTTCGAGCGAAACGACAATCAAATCGGCTTGTTTTCCCGTTTCCAAACTTCCGATTTCGTTTTCCAGCCCCAAAGATTTTGCGCCGCCGAGCGTCGCCGTTTCGACGATTTCCTTTGCATTCAAAAATCTTTTTTTGTTTGATTGGTTTCGAGCGAAAAGCGTGGCAAAACGCGCTTCTTCTAAAATGTCGCAGGTGTTGTTGCTCGCCACCGAATCACTGCCGAAGCCGACGCGCGCGTCTCGTTCCAAAAACTTTTCGAGCGGCGCGATTCCGTGTCCGAATTTGGCGTTCGATTTCGGACAATGCGCGATGCGCGAATCGCTTGCGACGATTAAATCGATGTCCGAATCGGAAACTTTGACGCAGTGCGCGAGAAGCGGTTTTGCCTTTAAGACGCCGATTTTGTCGAGATATTCAGCGGAAGAAATTCGGGGCGCGCTCCATTCGACGCCGAGCTTTTCATAAACTCCGGCGAAAAATCCCGCGCCGCGCAGCATTAAATCCGCTTCCATTTCGGATTCGGCGGCGTGAATCGTAATTTTTACATTTTTTGAAATCGAATATTCGGCAATCGTTTCAAAAAGTTTCCGGCTGACCGTGTAAGGCGCGTGCGGCGAAAGCCCAATTTTGACACGTGCGGTTTCAGATTCCTTTAAAGTTAAAAACTTTTCTTCGAGCTTATAAAAATCGTCTTTCGCCGTTTTGTCGTTCGGCGAAAATTCGGTTTCCTGAAACAGAACGCCGCGCAAACCGTTTGCGGCAAGGGCGTTAAAACCGGCGCGCCCGAAACGCCCGATGTCGCCGAAACAGGTTACTCCGGCGCGCGCGCCTTCGAGCGCTCCTAAAACCGCGCCGGTTTCAACGTCGTTTTCGGTCAAATGTTCGGCGCGCGTTTTCGTCAGCTTCATCAGCCAAGAGTAAAAATCCGCTTCCACGTCGTCGAGAAAACCGCGCATCAATGTTATTTCCAGATGTGAATGACAATTGACGAAGCCGGGCATTATCACGCTTTCGCCGAAATCTTCAAATTTTACTCCGGGAAATTTTTCGGCGAGTTTTTCTCTTGTATCGACGGCGACGATTTTATTTTCTTCAATTGCAACCGCGCCGTTTTCAATGACTTCGGCAGAAATCGGCAAAACGTATTCGGCGGCGAAAATTTTCATATTGCGGGAAAAGCGAAAATCAACGAATAAAATCCGTCTTTATTTTGTAGTAATAACGATTAAGAATCGAAGAGACGTAAGATTTGGTCGAAGCGATATTGATGCGCTCGATAAATTCCTGCTCGGTCAGTTTTGCAGCGTCCGCATTGCGCGTCCATTCCTCGACGCGGCTCGCTCCGGCGTTATAGGCGGCGAGCGTCATCGCTTTTTCGGCGGGAAAATCGCGGTATTTTTCGCGTTTTTTTTCCAGATACCAGCAGCCGATTTGGATGTTTCGCTCTGGGTCGCGAAGAAATTCGTTGACATTTTCGGCAGTCTGGCGTTCAAATTCGCGAAATCCGGTTTCCTTTGCCCACTCGCGCGCCACGGTCGGCGTAACCTGCATTAAACCGACTTCTTCCGCCGCGCCGATTTCCCACGCCTTGAAATAAGTTTCTTCGTAAATAACGCTCCACACCAGATTCGGGTCGAGCCGGTAAACGCTCGCCTGTCTGGTTATCAATTCGTCGTAATGGTGAATCCAGTATCGATTGAAAAAATAAAGTCCGACCGGCGCGGCGCAGATTAAAATTATTAAACCGGAGATTAAATAACGACGCATTTTCTTGGAGTTTATAGAGTTCGTAGAGTTTGTAGAGTAAAAAAATTCTTCAACTCTATAAACTCTACGAACTTAATTTAACTTTTTGAATTGTTTCCAAAAATCCACTGTGCGATGCGAGCGGTCGACTCCTTCATAGCCGAAGCGTTTTGAAACTTCGCCGACGATATGACCTTGCAGCCAGACTTCGGCGCGAACGAATTTACCGACGGCTATTTTTTCGGTTTGCAGGATGCGGCGGTTGGCTAAAATTTCGAGTTTCAACTCGCCCAAATCCAGGTAAAGCCAGTATAAATCGTTTCCCGAAAACGGATTACGCAAAGTCTCGAAAGCGATAACGCGACCGCACAAGCTCCAAACATTTTCATCGGCAATAACATTCAAAGCAATTTCGTCGAAAGATTTCCAGTAAGACGTTTCGGCTTTTTCTAAAACCTCCGCGCTGTAAGCCAGCCCGCACAAACCGATTTGCAGAGAATTCCGCTTGAAAACTTCCGTTCCGATTTCGGTTAGATTTTGCAGTTCAAATAAAACTTCCGTGTCAAAGCCTTCGACGAAACCGTGAACGATTGCTTTGCCTTCCTCGTCGGCTTCCGTCAATATCCACGGCGAAATTTTCTTTGAAAACCGGGCGCGAAAAGCGGGACGACAATCGGCGCAGGAAACTTCGCCCGCGCCGGTTTCATACAAAACCGTCCAGATTTCCAAACCGTCACCGAGCTTTAGGCAGCGCCCGTGAAGCACGCCCGTTTTACGCGTCAGGTGCGATGCTTCGCCGCGCTTTTCAACGTCTTCAGCCAGATTGTTAAAGGCGGTTTCGTTTGTAATCTCGATGCCGATGGCATCAAAAGCCGTTTCCATAAAGATAATAAAGAAAATAAGTTTTGCGGATTTGCCTGATTTTTCGGTTTTAACAAGACGAATTTAAGATTCGGATTTCGGGTTGTCGTCGCCGTTTTTCGTGTCGCTTAAATTGTGCCGGTCGGTGTTTTTCGTAAATTTGCCGGAGCGAATCATCTCGGCGAATAAATCCACGTCGTAATCGGCTTCGCGCGACATTTCCTGCCGAATCTCAATCAGTATTTCCAAAAATTTCGGGCGGCGATACATTATAACTTTAATTGTTGAATGTTAAGCGTTAATCGTCAACCGCGGAAAATTTAAATAAATTTTCCGCGGAGAATCGCTAACTGTGAACCAGAAATTCGGGCGTAACTATCATCGGCACGTAAAATCCGGCGGCGGTATTGAAAAGCCGCAGCCTGGCTTGTTTGCGAACGTTCGCCAGATGTCCGAAATTCCACGTTACCAGATAATCGATTTTATGCACGGAGGCGAGCGCGAAATGAAGCGCGTCGGCGATAAATTTGCGGTGAAAAATGCCGCGCGAGATATAACCGTCGGCTAAAATGGCGACTTCTTCGGCAAGCTCAAGATTTTCGACGGGGGCGAGCAGTTTCAGATAACCCGTCCGATGCGGTTCGGCGACCTGTTCAATCTCGCGCCGGACGAGAATCGAGCTGAAAGCGCGATATTCGACAAGCTCGTGTTCCCACCAGCGAATCGTCAAATCGCGCCGAAACGGTTCGCCGTTATCGAGATACGCGCCGACGACAGATGTTTCCAAGTAAAGGCTTTGCTTCATAAAATAAAGAGTTCAAAGTTCAAGGTTCAAGGTTGGCGGATGTTTTGACTTTGAACTTTGAACCTTGAACCTTGAACTTATTTGACCGGCACGAAAATTACTTTTGAATTGGCGAAATCGAAAGTTAGACGGTAATTTTTTAAGAAATTTCCGCCTAAAATTCCCGACTGGTCAAAGCCGGACGTTTCGTTGATTATGCCCAAATCTAGCGCGACGGTTTTGACGCTCTCGCGGCTGTGCGCGCCGAAACTGATTTTCGGCAGCAGAAACGTCGGCACTTCTCCGGTAATGCCCGCCGCGCCGATGACGCGCATTTTCTCGACTCCGATAAACGGGCTGATTTCCTTTAAGCCGGCGATTTCATTTGAAATAACGGAAATGCTCGCGCCCGTATCGACAATAAAATTGAGCGGCGTCTTGATGCCTTCAATCTCGACTTCGCCGCTCAGAAATCCGCTCGAAGTCAATCGCAGAGGAATCGAAGCGACTTCGTTTTTCGCATTTTCGCCGTCGTCCACGTCTTTTTTCTTCAGTGCAAAGCTGGAATTTCCGTAATCAATCGTCGTCAGAAATTTAGAAATAAGCGATAAACCGATGTAGCCGTCAATTTTTTCATTGTTCGTATGAAATCGGCGTATATAAACCGGAATGTTCCGAATTTTTACCGCGCCGATGTCAATCGAGCGCAGAAAGCCGTAAACGATTTCAAATTTGCCGTCGCCGCCGACACCGCGCGCCAGACCGCCGCGCGCCACTGGTTTGATTTTCAGCCGCCGCGCCGTTTCATCGGAAAGCACGGAGATGCCCGAACCCGTGTCTAAAACGAATTTGAGCGGCTCGTCCTCGCCGTTTATCTTTAATTGAATGATTGGTCGGTCGTTGACCAGCCGTATCGGAACGACGGCTTCGGACGCTCCGGCGGAAGCGTATAGCGATTGCCGGTTGCCGAGGTAAGTTAAAAAGCCAATCAAGCCTTTGATGCGCGCGCGGCGTTCCGCGTCGGTCAGCGGCGAAATCTGCAAAAATTTTTCGTAGGCTTGCGCGGCGAGCAGGTAATCTTCCGCCCGCGCCGCAATCTGCGCCAGGGAAAACACATAATCCGGGTCGGACGATTCGAGCGCGACGGCGGTTTTCAACTGTTCCAGAGCAAGGGGAATACGATTTTCGTAGAAATTGAGCATTCCGAGTCCAGCCCATCCGAGCGCTTCACTCCTGTTAAGCCGCAGAGCGTTGAAAAGCGAAGCCTCCGCCTCGCGAAAGTTTCCCGCGCCGAGAAAAATCGTGCCTAAAATGGCAAAGGCGGACGAATTTTTCGGCTCCGCCTTCGCCACTTCAAA
>JALZOE010000475.1 GCA_030857325.1 Acidobacteriota bacterium | reverse complement strand
CCTTCGGACTCGCGCTGGCGAGCGGCAAAATCAATGAGCTATTCGCCCGCGCCCGATTTCGCCGCCTCTCGCTCGCCGTGGTTTTAATCACGATGCTGCTTCACGTCGGAACAAACGGCATTCCGCTCACGCGGGAAATTTACGGCATCGCCGTCTTTCTGGCGGCTCTTCAGCCGTGGAAAAAAATCCCCTTTAAAGGCTGGCAGACATTGGCATCGTATTCTTACGGAATTTATATCCTGCATTTTCTTCCAGTTCAAATTTTGTGGCTGGTTGTCGCCAGTAAAAACATAGACCTCGACGGCGCAACCGTCTTCGGCATAACTGTCATCGTTTATTTTGCAAGTTTCGCGGCTGCCGTTTTGATTAGAAAATTGTTTCCCGCCGACTGGCTGATTCCGCTGGTAGCGGTGCGTCCCGAACAAGAGCGGCAAACTCCCGCAACAAATAAAATTTCTTTTGCCGTGCTGCGCGAAAATACGGGCGAAAAATAGGTATAAATACCGATGTGCGCCGGTGATGATGACTTTATAATTGATTTGTAATTGCAGGAGGATAGAAAAAACGATGATTGACCGCAACAGCTTTCATTTGACGATTCAAAGATTTCATATTTTTGATATGAAATTCCGCTCCTGTTTATGCCTCGTTGCCCCGGCTTTTTAGGATGGAATCAGAGGCGCTGGAAAGTGTCCGGGTTTTGGAAATCTCCCGGACACTATTTTTTTTACATAAATACATGAATCAATTAGCGGCGGAGCGAATGACTTCGACCGAGCAGGGCGCGTTTGTCGCCACGCCCGCCGACACGCTGCCGATTAAAAATCTGTCCAGAGTTCCGCGAATGTCGCGCGTGCCGACGAAAATACAGTCGGCGTTCCATTTTTCGGCTTCGACCAGCAATTCGTTTCTCGCGTCGCTCCCTTTGATGACCGTTGACGCTTTCAGACCGACCGCGTTGAGTTTTGTCGCCGCCGCGCTCTGCACCCGGTCGAGACTGTCGAGCTGCATTCCGGCTGAAATTCCGGCTTCGGCGAAAGCCTCGATTCCGGTCAGAACCAGAATTTCCGTCTCCGGCGTCCAATGTCTTCGAGCGATTGTTTCGATTATCAAATCGCCGCTCTCGGAGTTATCAATGCCCGCGACGATTCGGCGCGCGGCGTTTTTGTCAACTTTCGCGTCGCCGCGAGCGACTCTGACCGAACAACCTGCTTCAATAAAGATTTTCTGCGATACGCTGCCGAGAAAAAATCGCCCTATTGCCGAACGGTTCTGCGAGCCGACGACGATTAAATCGGCTTGCCATTCGGCGGCTTTGCGGATTATTTCCGAAGCCGCGTCGCCGCTCAAAATTGTCGTTTCAACTTGCCAATCGGGAAAGTCGAATTTTATTCGCGCGGCGGCTTCTCTTAACATTTCTTCGGCTTCCTTTAGCGTTCGCTCGTTTTTATTTTGCAGCTGCGCCACCGTCGCCGCCACGCGGCGCGAAGCCACCGCCTCCGCCCCCGGAAGACTGCCAATATCAGTCATCGGCATCCAGATACTGGCGACCGTCGCCACTAAAATTTCCGTGTCGGCGGGCAAACCCGCCCGCTTCAATTCTTCAAAAGTCGCGTCCGCGCTTTCCGAACCGTCATAACCTATTAAAACTCTCATCATTTTTCGCCTCCTTTGTCTAATAGAAAATCGCCGGTTAAATATGTCGAATTTATTTTCGCGGCGAGTTTCAACACTTTAAATTCTAGATTGAAAAACACCTGTCCGAATCGGCGCGAACACTTATTTTCAATAGGTGTTTGCACCTAGATTTTGGGACGCGGCTGCCAATCGCAAACTTCGGCGAGTCGGCGAAAACACATACGAAAATTAGGTGTAAATACCGGCGCAATCGTCCGGCGCGGCAGGTTATATTGTTATCAGCCTTTCGGAGGTTAAATGTTATGAATGTAAATATGAATATCAATAAAATAAAAAGAATAAAACGAAACATCGGCAAATCCGGCATCGCGCTTTTTTTAGTGGCGGGCTTCGGCTTTTTGCTCGTCGGGGACGCGAACGCGCAGTATCGCCGCGACAACCGGCAGACGCGCCGCGTCGAAAGAATCGAAAATCGCAATATCAACCGCATCGCCGTTGCGCAGGGCAGAAGCGACGGTTTGCGCGAAGGCGCGAACGCGATTCGCAAGCGCAATCGGCACAATCCATACGGCGAAGGAAAATTCAAAAAGGCAACTAACGGCTACAAATCGCGTTTCGGCAACCGGGAAGCCTATAAACAATCTTACCGGCAGGGTTTTCTGCGCGGCTACGACGAAGCCTATTATCGCAACACGCGCGGCATCCGCATTATTCGCCGCAGATGGTAATTCAGTTGCGCCCGCGCGGGCGCGTCTAAAAATATGCAGGAACGCGATTTTATGAAAAAACCGAATACTCTCCCCGTTTTACTGAAAATTCTCTTCGCCTTTTTTGCCGTGGCGCTTTTAATCGTCGCGGTGGCGATGTTCGCCGCGCCGCAGTCATCTTCCGAAAAGGCGAGCGGATTTTCGGTTGAAGCGCGAAAGCTGTCTGACGAGCCGCAACCGGCAACTTCGGCGATTGCCGCCGCGTCCGACGAGGCGCGGCAATTTGTCGGCTACCGGCACGAAGGCGTAAAACGCGGCAAACGATTGCCGAACGGCGCGAAGGACCTGGGCGGCGGCTTGCTGTCAAACGAAGATTACGGCGTAACGCGCTTTGTGAAAGGCAAAAATTATATGCTGTGGCTGGAGAGAATCGTCGAAAGAAACGAAGCGGGCGTGCCGAGTTGGGAAGTTCGGGACGTTTTATCGTTCGGCGGTTTGAAGAAAAATCAGAAATTTCTGTTTTCCTACAGTTCGCCGTG
>JALZOE010000084.1 GCA_030857325.1 Acidobacteriota bacterium | reverse complement strand
ACCGACGGCAAACCGCTGGTGGTCGAGGACGTGGAAAAAACCGCGATGCCGAACGCGCCGCTCGAATGGCGGTATAAATCCAAATCCTTTATCAGTTATCCGATTGCAATCGGCGGGCGAAAAATCTGCGTTCTGAACCTGACCTATAAAAACGGCGGCGAAGATTACAATGAATGCGACCTCGATTTGCTGCACGCCATTGTGCCGCAGTTGGCGGTTTTAATCGACCGCGCCGACCTCAAACATAAAGCCGGAGAATTTGAACTGATGTCGGTAACAGATTCTTTAACCGGACTCTTAAACCGTCGTTATCTGGAAGAACGCCTGACCGAGGAGACGAAACGCTCGAACCGGCACGGTTTTCCGATGAGCTTTATGATGATTGACGTTGACGACTTTAAGTCCTACAACGACAACTTTTCGCATCCCGAAGGCGATAAAGCGTTAAAGCTGGTGGCGCGGCATTTGAAGGAAACCCTGCGCGGAGCGGACGTGGCGGCGCGCTACGGCGGCGAGGAGTTTTCAATTCTGCTGCCGCAGACAACTTCCGCGGAAGCGCGGATTATCGCCGAGCGCGTTCGGCGGCGCGTCGATGCGGCGGATTTTCCGAACCGGAAAGTTACAATCAGCGTCGGGGTCGCCAGTTGTTCGCCGCTGGTCTGCACCACCGCCGACATTATCAGAGCGGCGGACGAAGCGCTCTACGAAGCGAAACGGCGCGGCAGAAACAACGTCCGGGTTTATGAAAATCTGAAAAACGGCAATTAACGGTAAGTGAAAGCAAACTCTTTTATTTAAGTAATCGGACAAAATAGTTTATAAATGCGGAAGCCCGCACGCGCGTAAGGGCGTAAAGATAAACAAGAACACACTTACGCGCGTGCGTGTCTCTGCACTGATTTATCTATCAAATAATTCTGTCCTGTTACTTAAGCAGGTTGGTATATATTTTCCGGCATAATGCCAATGCGGAAACACGCACGAAGTAAGTGTGTGTCTGCGCCCTTACTTCGTGCGGGCTTCTGCATTATGCTGGAAAATTTCCACATACCTGCTTAGGACTTCTTCACTTTTGCAGAAGCCCGCACAAGGTAATGGCGAAATTCATACTTACTTTGTGCGTGTTTCCGCATTTTTGACAAAATCCCCGTCTTGAATTTTGAATCTCAAATCCTAAACCGCTCACCTAAATACAAACGCCTGACTTCGGCGTCTTCGACCAATTGCTGCGGTTTGCCGCTGCGAAGAATTTCGCCCTCGGTCATAATATACGCTCTGTCAGTGATGCCGAGAGTTTCGCGCACGTTGTGGTCGGTGATTAAAATTCCGATTTTCCGGTTTTTCAGATAAAGAATAATCTCGCGGATGTCTTCGATGGCAATCGGGTCGATTCCGGCAAACGGTTCGTCGAGCAGAATATACTGCGGTTCGGTCGCCAGACAGCGCGCAATCTCGACGCGCCGCCGCTCGCCGCCCGAAAGCGCGTCGCCGCGCGTCTTTCTAACGTGCGTTATTCCAAATTCTTCCAGCAATTGTTCGAGCCGCGCAAAACGCTCGGCGCGCTTCATTTTCATTGTTTCCAGAACCGCCAGAATATTCTGCTCGGCGCTCATTTTCCGAAAAATCGACGCTTCCTGCGGCAGATAACCCAAACCCAGCCGCGCCCGCAGATACATCGGCAATTTCGTAACGTCCTGCCCGCCCAGAAAAATTCGCCCGCCTTCGGTCTGCTCCAAGCCGGTCAACATATAAAACGTCGTCGTCTTGCCCGCGCCGTTCGCGCCCAAAAGCCCGACGACCTCGCCCGGTTCGACAAACAGACTGACATCTTTGACGACGCGCCTGCGCCCGTAAGTTTTTTGCAGATGAACGGCGGAAAGAGAATCGGCGGGAAATTTTTCCGCGCTTCCGTTTGAGGAGTTCGAGTTTTCCGTTTGAATAAAATCCGACATTCAGCAAAAGTTTATTGAAAAACCGGCGAAAGGTGAAACGGCGAAATCTTAATTATTTATTTAACCCGTTTGAAATTCGTAAATTTACCGCTTTTATAAATTGTTACTGCTTTTTGATTTTATAAACGCTGCGGATTCTGCCCGTGTTGGTTTGAGTGGTTTTGCTTTCGCCGACAAAGCGGTTTTCTCTTAAATAAACGGTAACTTGTGCGCTCTGCGACGAGCCGTTTTCGCTGTCTTCGATACGCGCCGGATTTCCGCGCAGGATGACAACTTCGTTTTCGGCGGTATATTGCGCGTAATCGCCGGAGGCGCGGCGTCTCGGTTGGGTTACGACGACGTTGTTTTCGGCGACGGTTTGGGCGACTTCGTTTTTGTCGTTCATCAAGACGGTTGCCGCGCCCGCGACGATTCGGTCCGTGCCTTGCCGAATATCGACATTTCCCTCGTAGCGCAACGAATTATTACTGCGGCTGTAAATCATTCGCTGCGCGGCGGCAAAAGCCGGAACATTCGTTTCCTGTCCGTTTTCGCGTTTTTTAGCGTTGTATAAAAGACTCTGCACCGCGCCGTCGCCGAATAACTGCCCGTCTTTTTGTTTTATCAGCAGACGGTCGGCTCGAACGTAATTATTTTCCTGCCACGCGCGGGCGTTTCCCGTATAAACGGCGGTTTCAGCCTGGTGATTAAATTCGGCGTCTGCTGCCGTGATAAAAACGGGCGCACTCGAATCGCCGAAAGGCGTCGCGCCGTTCGTCTGTTTCTGGCTGTAATAAGTGGTCGAAACTTTGCCACGCAAGGCTGATTTTTGATTTCGGGTGTCCCAATCGATTTCTCCGGCTTTAGCCCGCGCCTGAGAATCCCAGATGGTCGGCTCGCCGCCGCGCAGCCGAACAATTTGGTCGCTCGCCGTAAAACTGAACCCGTCGGCAATCGCGTTGCGGTCGCGCTCGGTAAATTTCGCCCCGCCGAACGCTTCAAAACGTTCAACGTCCTGTGTTTTTTGACTAAAATCGGCGTTTAACCTGTCGGCTGTAATTGTCTGCGTTCCGTGATTTGCGCCCGCAACGGTCGGCACGCGGACGGTTTTCGTTTTGCCCTGCGCCTGGCAGTTTTTAGCGTTGTTTCCGGTTTCAAAAAAAGCGCAGTCGAAACGCGCCGCGTTTATCGTCGTTTTGTAATTTTCCGGCGCGGACTGCATCGGCTCGACAAAAAGTTCGGCGTTTCCGACGGCTTCGGCGCGCTCGAAATCTTTGCCCGAAGCGTTCATCACGGTTACGACTTTATCGGCGGTTAATTTTTTATTGGAAGCGTTCGGGTTATTGGCGGGCGCGTTCATCTGAATCGTCGTGCGCCCGTCAGTCTGCATTTGCCGTAACAAACCGTTTGTTTGAAAATTTAATTTGACGGCGTTCGCGGCGGAAAGCGTTACTTTTGCGTATTCCCGCGAGTTTGCCGGAATCAAAACCGCGCTCGCCGCGCCGACGGCGTTGGCGTTTTGGAGTTGTTGATTGTCGCCGAAAACGGCGTTTAATTCATTCGCCGAAACTTCTGTCGCGCGTTCGGGCGTCGTCTGTTTCAAATAGGCGTTTCCTCTGGCGAAACCGTTTTTAAGTTTTTTGTTCGGAAAAAGCTCCGCCGTTAGGTTGTCGCCTTTCAAAAAATCGTTTCCCTGCGCGATTTCCGCCGCGCCGTAGAGAAAGATTTTGCCGTTCGACTGCTCGTAAACGGCGTCGTTGGCGCGAATCGTCGTCGGCTGGTCGTCTTCGACGGCAACGATTTCGACGCCGTTTTTGAGTTCAAATTTATCGGCGTCTTTTTCGTAAAGGGCATAATTTGATTTTATTTTCGTCGGTTTGTCGTCGTTTTGAGCGGTTTCGATAGTGACGTTTTCAAAAAGCTCGAAGCGTTTAACTTCGCGGTCAATATCGGCAGCGGCACTGTCGGCTCTGGTTTTCGTCCACTTCGTATTATTTTTCGTCGGCTTCTGATAAATTTCAACCGCGCCCGCCAAATCTATTTTTTTAACCTGTCTGTCATTAAAAAATGCGGTCGCGTGCTGCGCCTGAATGTCGGTCGGCGACATATTACCGGAATCGGTCGGCGTAATGTTGATTTTTACGTTTTGAACGAACTCGATTTTTTCCGCCGTTTGGTCAACGACGGCGTTTCCGGCGGAAATCTTCGCAAACTGAATGTTCGATTTTGCCAGTTCGGGCGATTCAAAAGCGTTTATCTCGACATTTTTGAGCAGTTCGAGCCGTTGCTGCTTGATTTTAACAACCGCGCCGATTGATTTTCCCGTTATGTTGTCGCGGGAAAATTCGACCGTTTCTTCGGCTTCCGCCGTTTCGTTTTCCTTATTATATGAAAGCTGCTCGGTTTTAACCCGCAGCGCGTCGCGCGTTTCAATATCGACGTTTCCCGAAAAATACGCGTCGAAATTTTTCGTATCGTCTTTGGTCGGAATATAAATCGCTTTACTCGCCGTTATTCGGTCGGACTTGTCGCCCGTCGCGTCGAAAACCTGCAAAAAAACGTTTTCAAGTTCCTGGTGATTGTCGGTGTAAATGGTTGCTTTGTCTGCTTTTAAGTAATATTTGACGATATTGCCATCGGTCTCACGCCGTTCGTAACCTACAATTTCAGCTTTTACATCTTTTGAAAGCTCGGTCGGCATTCCCTTCATCCGAAATTCCTTGTTATTGCGCGAGCGGTAAAAACCGACGCCGATTCCCAAAATCGTCGCAAGAAGCGCAACAATCGCCAGACCACGAAAAATTTGCGGCATTCCGGCTCGAAGCCGTAGGTTTTTGACGTTTTTGCGCTGGATGTTTTCTGCCATTTATAATTTGAAACCGGCGGCGATTTTCGAGCTTTTAATTTTTCCCGTGTGCGAAAAGAAATTAACCGTTCCCTGTTCGTCGACAATCCAGACTTCGAGCGCGCCTTTTTCAAGATAAAGGCGAATTTTTTCTTCCATCTCCGCGCGGCTGTTGCCCGGCGATTTTACTTCGACGCAGATTTCCGGCGCTTTCGGATACGGCGTCGCGTCGGCGAATTCCGCGATAAATTCGTCCGAAGCCCACGCAACGTCGGCGACGCGCACGCCTTCGCTCGTCAAAATAGAACATTCGGTAATAACGACGCCGCTCTGTTTATTGCGTTCGATTTCTCTGGCGAATTTGTTCTGCAAAATGCCGTGCCGGTTCGATGCCGGACTCATCAAAATCTGACCGAATTTATTAAGCTCGATTTTATAAGGCATATCCCGAAAAAACGGGTCGCTTATCAATTCCTGCCATTTGACCGCTAAATTCATAATCTTTTGATTTATTTTTTGAGATTTTTAAAAGTATCAATTTCGTTTTGATTAATATTTACGCGATTTTCAAATCTTCAACCTTTAGCTGCAATCTCGTATTTCCGTTCCACATGTTCACCTCCGGCGTATAGGCAAGTTCGATGCGCGAATTGCGCTGCAAAGTTTGCCCGTTCGATTTAGCCACACCGTCCCACCAAACGGCTTCCAACTGTTTTCCGCCCGCGCCGCGCAGCTTTAATTTCAAATGTTTTTCCTTCATTACAAACGGTTCGCCGACCAGTTCCAAATCGCGCGTGGCGAAAACCGGTTTCGGATTGCCCGCGCCGAACGGTTCGAGTTGTTTCAGATTGTCGAGCAAATCCAAACTCAAAGATTGAGTCGAAACGAGCGCGTCGATTTTCAATTCGGGAATCAAATCTTCCGCCGATAAATGCCGTGCCGCGTGCGCGTTTAACTGTTCGCGTAAACTGTCGATGTTTTCACTCTTTATTTTCATTCCGGCGGCGGCGGCGTGTCCGCCGAACTGCTCGAACAGCGCGGCGCAGGAATCCAAGCCGTTTAATAGGTGGTAATTGGCGACCGAACGCGCGCTGCCGTGTCCGATGCCGTTCTCTAAAGAGATGACGATTGCCGGACGATTGATTTTTTCGGCGATTTTCGACGCCGCCAGACCGATGACGCCGCGATGCCAGTTTTCTCCGGCGACGACGGCGACGTTCGGAAATTTGACGATTCCGCCGTTTTCAAGCAGTTCGAGAAAAGCGAGTTCGGCGATTTCCATTTGTATTTTCCGACGCTCGCGGTTGCGGCTGTCGAGAATTTCGGCAAACTCGCGTGCTTTTTCAAAACTGTCGGCTTCAAAAAGATTGACGACCGTGCGCGCTTCGTCCATTCTGCCCGCCGCGTTGATGCGCGGCGCGATGCGAAAACCGATGTCGTAGCTCGTCATATCGCCGGTGCAGTCGGCAACTTCCATCAGAGCGCGCAGCCCGTAATTGTGCGCTTTCGGCAAATCTCGAAGCCCAAGCGAAACGATTGCGCGATTTTCGCCCGTTATCTGCATCATATCGGCAATCGTGCCGATGGCGACGATTTTCAAAAAACCTCCGACTAATTTTTCTCTGCCTTTTTCCCGCAGAAGCGCGTGCGCGAGTTTGAAAGCGACGCCGACACCGGCGAGATTTTTGTCCGGGTATTCGCAGCCCGTTTGATTCGGATTGACCATCGCGACACATTCGGGATTGCCGCGCGCTTCGTCCGACAAATGATGGTCTGTTACGACGACATCCAAACCGTTTTCCTTCGCCCACGCCAGCGGCTCGAACGAACGCGTGCCGGTATCGACGCTGACGACGAGCGTGTAACCTTTGTTTTTAGCGATTTCTAGATGTTCCTTATTTAAACCGTAGCCTTCGGTAAAACGGTGCGGAACGTGAAAGCCGGTTTTAGCGCCCAAAATTTCCAGAGCCTTTCGCAAAACAACCGTTCCGGTCGTGCCGTCAACGTCGTAATCGCCCCAAATCAAAATTTTTTCGTCCGCTTCAATCGCTTTCAAAACGCGGGAAACCGCTTCGTTCATTCCTTTGAGCAGCGTCGGCTCGTGCAAATCGGAAAACTGCGGATTGAGGAATTTGCGAGCCTTTTCTTCGGTTTCGTAACCGCGCGCGATAAGCAGAGCGGCGGCAATCGGCGAAACGCAAAGGGCGTCCGCCAGATTTTTCACTTCACTATGATTGTGTTTTTGTATTGTCCAGCGCTTCATTTCAGGTAAAGATTATAATATTTATTGAAAATTTGTTAGAAGACCGCCGGAAGTTTAATCGTAAAATCATTGTAATTCAAAAAGTGCGCCAAACCGTCGATGATTAAACCTACAAGGAATGATTAAAAGAGAACCGCCGGTTTATTTCATTTCTTGATAATAGCAATCATTGATTTTTACAAATCAAGAAATAAAAAAGGTTGAAAACATTTTCGACCTTTTTTTATTTTGTTGAAAAACGGCGCGGTTGCAGGTTGTGTTCGCGCAGCGATTGAAACGTTACGTCGTCGTCGGCTGAAATTGCCGCGTCCGTCAGCATTTCGGCAATTGATTCGGCGGCTAGAAAATCCTGCAAAGCAATCAAATCTTCGGGCGATGAGAAAACGAATTCGTCGATTGCGCCGCCTCTCAGCAATGTCTTTAATCGAGCGTTTTCGTTCTGCTCTTTAATCACCGTTTCGTAGATTTCCAGTTCAACCGCCGTTGCTCCGCGCTCAATCAATTTGCCTTTGATTTCAACTTCCGGCGATTTTCTTTTAATGATAAGAAAGCGTTTGCCGCTTAACCGGTCATTGCCGATGTAATCGGTCAGCGCGGTGAAAACCGTTTCCGTTTGAATCGACAATGGAACGACATCCGCGTGAAGCTGAACAAAGCGAAGCCTGTCGGCGACCGCTTCGCCAAGCGCGCAAATACGCAGTTCATCCAAATCAAATAAATCTGCCGTCGTCTCTTCCAATTTTTCCAAACAATAATCTACCGCCAAAACGTCAAAAAAAATCAACCAGTCAAAATCGAGGACTTCCGATAAATATTCTATTAATTCTTCATTCGACTCGGACGGCGCTGTTTTAATTTGCGGAAACAGTATAACTTTCGCGCCCGCGTTTTCGATTGCGGTTACAAGTCGTTTGCCGGTCGGACTTGCGATGAGCGCGTAAGTTTTTTCGCTGTTTATAATTGCCATTCGTCTTTTAATTTTAACCGCCGCGCTTTCTTTGGCAAGTTTGCATTCGGCGATTGAAATAAAGTATGGTTTGAACTTCGGCGCGGATGAAAATTTCGTCTTCCCGCCGCCCAAAATTCCCGTTATGAAAGCAATGATTTTAGCCGCCGGTTTCGGCACGCGGCTTTTTCCATTAACGATTGACCGCACCAAACCGGCGATTCCTTTCTTAGGAAAACCGCTGGTCGGTTACGTCGCCGAATACGTCGCGCGCTTCGGCTTTAAGGATGTCGTCGTCAATCTGCATCATCAGCCGGAATCGGTCAAAAAGGCGCTCGGCGACGGCGGCGCTTACGGCGTTAAAATTCATTACACGCTCGAAGAGCCGAAAATTCTGGGAACGGCGGGCGCGCTCGACAACGCCAGACATTTGTTAGAGAACGAAACTTTTCTTATCGTCAACGGCAAGATTATTACCGATATAGACATATCAGCCG
>JALZOE010000474.1 GCA_030857325.1 Acidobacteriota bacterium | reverse complement strand
GCAGATTTGAATAAATGGTAAAATATTTTCAAAAGGAGAAACCGAAATGCAGACAAATATCGAAACGATTTACCAGGAGCATATCAAACCGCTCGCGCCGGACGAACAATTGAAACTTCTGGCGAAAATGGCGGAAGAATTGGCGCACGGCAAAGAAAAACTCGAAACGCCCGAAAAGCGAAGTATTATGGAGCTTCACGGTTTGGGCGCGGAGATTTGGAAAGGCATCGACGCTCAGGAATACGTCGATAAAATGCGCGACGAATGGGAGCGTTGCCCGTAATGAAATTTGATGACGCGCTCGAAAACATTTCTTTACTGGCATTCGACACCGCGCCGATAATTTATTTTGTCGAAGCCAATCCCAACTACGACGCTGTGGTAACGGCGATTTTCAAGCGCATCGAAAACGGAAAAATTACCGGAATAACATCCGTAATTTCGCTAACCGAAGTTCTAATTCAGCCGATACGCCTTCAAAATCAGAACCTCAAACTTCGTTACCGCGACATTCTGCAAAACAGTCCGAATTTTTTTACCAAAGCAATCGACGCGTCAATTGCCGAACGTGCCGCCGAGCTACGCGCTAAATATAATTTACGCACACCCGACGCTTTGCAAATTGCTACTGCTCTGGAAAACAAATGCGACGCTTTTTTGTGCAACGACAAAAATTTGAAAAAAGTCGTGGAAATAAAAGTTTTGATTCTCGACGAAATCACGCTCTAAAAATCGATGCCAAAATTGACGCGCCGCGAAATTTTAACCGCGTTTTTGGGATTGCCGTTTGCGCTTTCGGCGTGTAAATCGGAATCCGCCGACAATTTCCCTGACGGCGAAATCGTCGGCGCGAATGTCGATGTCGGTCATATTTTGCGCGAAAACCGCCAGCCGGAAGTTCCCGCAAACAATTGGGAAAATACAAAAGTCGTCATTATCGGCGGCGGCGCGGCGGGACTTTCGGCGGCGTGGAAATTAAACAAGGAAATTTTTAACGATTTTGTTCTTTTGGAGTTGGAAAATAAAATCGGCGGCACGGCGCAGAGCGGCGCGAACGATTTTATCGGTTATCCGTGGGGCGCGCATTATCTGCCCGTGCCGTTTCGGGAAAACACCGAGTTGATTGCTCTGCTCGACGAAATGCGGCTAATCGAAGGCAGAAATCCGAACGGCGAAATCGTCGTCGGCGAACAGTTTCTCTGCCGCGAGCCGGAAGAGCGCGTTTTTTACAAAGGTCGCTGGTATGAAGGCTTGTATTTAAATGCGGGCGCGGGCGAAGCGGACAAATTACAGCTTGCCGCTTTTCAAAGAGAAATCGATTTCTGGACGAATTGGCGAGATGCAAACGGCAGACGCGCTTTCACTTTGCCGGTCGCAAATTGTTCGGACGACGCGGAAGTTACCGCGCTCGATAAAATAACGTTTGCCGATTGGCTCAAACAAAAAGGTTTCGATTCGCCGCGCCTTATTTGGTATTGCGATTACGCCTGCCGTGACGATTACGGTTTGAAATTGGAGCAAACTTCGGCGTGGGCGGGACTTTTTTATTTCTGCTCGCGTGTCCGCAAATCGGGCGAAGAATCGCAGTCGTTTATCACGTTTCCCGAAGGCAACGGCAGATTTGTAAATTTTCTGCACGACAAAATAAAAGATAAAACGCGGCTCGAAACAATCGCGCTTGAAATAATTTCAAACGAAAAAGGCGTTGACGTAATTTACCTAAATACTGAAACAAAAGAAATTCGCGGACTGCATTGCGAAAAAGCGATTTTCGCCGCGCCGGTTTTCACTTCAAAATACCTGATTCGCGATTTTAAAAACGACACGCCCACATTTGTCAAAGAATTTGAACACAATGCCTGGTTCGTCGCCAACCTGTTTTTAAAAGACCGCCCGAAAAATAATTTCGCCAAAGATTTCCCGCTCGCGTGGGACAATGTTTTGTATGAAAGTCCGTCGCTCGGATATGTCAACGCGACGCACCAGAAAGGAATCGATTACGGAAAAACGGTTTTCACATATTATTTCCCGATGTGTTCGGCGGACGGAAGCGCCAAACTTTTCGGCTTAAACTGGCGCGAATTAGCCGACGTTATTTTGTCGGATTTATCGCTGGCGCATAAAGATATTCGAGAATTGACGACGCGAATCGACATTATGCGCTGGGGACACGCGATGATTTCTCCGCGCCCGAATTTCCTGTGGAACGGCGCGCGCCAAATCGCCTCAAAACCATATCGAGACATTCATTTCGCGCATTCGGATTTGAGCGGCATCGCGCTTTTTGAAGAAGCGTTTTATCACGGAGTTCGCGCTGCAAAAGAGATTTTACACGATAAGAAATAGAACGCGGATGACGCGGATTCGGCGGATAAGCACGGATAAATCAAAAATTTAATTTTTATATCTGTGTAAATCCGCTCGAATCCGCGTCATCCGCGTTCTATTCTTCTTTCGTAAAACTTACCTACGAATAGAGATTCATTGGTCTAGTCAGCAATGCAATCGGGTCTTCGACGTTCAAAGCCTCGCGCACGAAAAACGGTTCGCCCGCCGCGACGCCGATGAGCGAGCCGAAATAGCGCGAGCGGTTTTCTAATTCTTCGATAAAACCTTCGCTCGTCAGGCGCGTTTCGAGTTCGTTCGAGTTCGGGTTGTAAAACTGCGAAAGGTGCGCGCGAATCGCGGCGGTTTTCTGCTCTAAAAACTCGGAAACATCGACGATGAACGACGGCGAGACGCGCAAAGAAAACGTGTTATGCGCGACAATCGGCACGTTTGTTCTCGCCTGCCCGAAATCCAAATCGTATTTCTGCATCGAAGCGAGCCGCGCCGCTTCGCGGACAATCTGCTGGATATGATTGTGGTCGGGATGCGGGTCGTCATTCTGGTGCGTG
>JALZOE010000473.1 GCA_030857325.1 Acidobacteriota bacterium | reverse complement strand
TTTAATAGCAACGTCGTCGCCTTCGGGAACAATGACGCCTTCTTTTGCCAAATCCTCGCGCAGGTTGCCGAGTTCTTCCCTTGTAATTCCACCGTATTGTTTGCAGTCCGGCATAATAATTTTTCCTCTTTTATTTATTTACTGAAAATCGTGTGAAAATTGATAACCGCGTAAAATTCTTCCGTAATTGTAACCTAAAACAAAAACGGCACGCGAATTTCTGAGCAAAAAAAAGGTTCTGCGCGAGCGTGCCGGCAGAACTTTTTTTAGGACAATACCTCTAAAATTTATTCTTCGTCGCGTCCGTGAACGTGCGCGGGCGGATGCGTGGCTTCGACCGCCGTGAAAGATTCGAGAATTTTGTAGGTGTGCGACGCGCCGTTCGGCACGACCCACGAATCGCCCTTTTCCAGCAGAACCATTTGACCTTCAAGATGCAGTTCAGCGCGTCCTTTCATCACATACCCGACCGTTTCGTAATCGCGCTTCGCTTCCGGTTTGTCGCTGCCCGGTTCTTGATTTTCCCATAAACGCATCGCCAGGCTTTTGCCCGACGCCAGATATTTTTGCCCCAGTTCGCCGTGCGGCGAATTGCTCGAATCTACCTTCGTAACCGTTGTATCGCTCATATAATTTTCTCCTGATTGTTTTTGTAAACGGTTGCAGTTGCAAACGATATGCCAACACGGTTTCGGCTTTTATTTATTTACGGCAAAGTAAAGCGGCGTGTTTTCAAAATCCGGGTTTCTGTCTCAATATGATACTGCGTAACGTTTGGTTAGCGTTCAGCCGGCGATTTCGGAAATTAGTCCGAAGACGTTTTTCGGTTGACGCGCAAAGTTTTCTCGACCGCCGCAAATCGTGATATTTTATTCTCACTATGAAAAATATATTTTTGAGTTTTGCGCTTCTCCTGTTGTTTGTCGGAATAAATTTTGCTCAATCAGACAAACAAAAGATGAAATTCGCGGACGAGATAAAACAGGTAATGACACGACAGACGGCAGCGTGGAATCGCGGCGACATCGAAGGTTTTATGCAGGGTTATCGGAAATCGGAAAATCTCGTTTTCGTCTCTGGCGCGAATGTTACGAAAGGCTGGCAGCCGACGCTCGACCGTTATAAAAAGAATTACGATTCACCGGCAAAAATGGGCGTTCTGACGTTTTCCGATTTGGAAGTCGAAGTTTTATCGAAAGATTCCGCCGTGGTTTTGGGAAGCTGGTCGCTGAAACGCGAAAAAGACACTCCGGGCGGAAAATTCACGCTCATTTTTCGACGGTTCAAAGACGGCTGGAAAATCATACACGACCACACGTCCTGATAAATCAAAAATACGCCAAAGAATACCGGGCGGAAATATTAGACCTCTTTCATAAGTCATCTTAGCGAGAACTAAAACCAGCAAAAAAATTGGCGAGTAAAAATCTAAAAACAGCCTTATGAAAGAAGGTCTGTTTAAGTTAAGTTTTGTCGTTTGTTAATCTGAAATTTTCGGTAAAGGAGCGAACCGCTTCGATAATACCGTCGAAATCTTCGACCGAAGCCGTCCCGGTGATAACGAAGACGGCGTTTTCGCCCAACACGAAAGTCTGTGCCTGCTGGACGATTAAATCTTCGATTTGAAATCTCTGAAGACGCTGAAACGCCTGCGCGCCGTTTAAGTTTGTCGGGCGCTCGTCCAGAATCTCAAGCTGCTCGATTTCCGCCGCCATCGCCTGTTTCTGCCCTTCGGCGTAATCTTCGATACCGGTAAAGCCGTCGATTTCCTCGCGCGTAACGACTATATTCGCCGCAATCCCGGATGCGCCCGTCGCGCCGACCAAAGTTATCATCGAACGGTCAGACCAGCCGCCCGGTAAAACCGATTCCCATTCGTTAGCGTTAAATTTCACTTTTCGTTTCCTCTCGAATCTAAACAATCGAAATTCAAATTATCATCAATTTGCAACCGACGGCTCAATGAACTTCATTACGTTTTTCAAATGAAGTTCAAACTAACAACAAAAATCGGTTTACCAGCCAAAGACCGACCGTAAATTACTGACCGCGCCGCTCGCCACATTGCTGACCGCGTTGGAAACGGCTGAACGGGCTTGATTGGCGACATTGCTGACCGTCGAGCTGACCTGACCCGCGACATTACCGACCGTCGAGCGAATCTGATTGACCGCCCGCGAAGCGGTGTTTCTGACTGCCGAAACAGCTCTTCTTCCAGCCTGCGAAACGTAATTGACCGCCGCGCGCGTTCCGCTGCTCATTGCCTGGCGCGTTTGATTTGCTCGCTGCGAGACGAATGTTCTGGCTGATTTGACCGCGCTCGAAGCCGAACGATAAACGGCTCTGGCTTGCGTGATTTGCCGGTTGACGTATTGTCTTCCGGCTTGCGCGGCTTGCCCGGCGCGTCTCTGAACCGTTCCGGCAACCCGCGAACCGGCGTCAATCGTCGCCGTTACGCCTTTGGCAATCGCTTTGTCAACGCGGAGAAAGCGCAAGCCTTTGTCGGCGACGTAACCAGCCGCCATACCGACGCCGAAACCGATAATCGCGCCCGGAACAGCGCCGACGCCGCCGAACCAGACGCCGACCGCCGCGCCCGCCGCCGCGCCCGCCATTCCCGCGCCGACGCCGACCGTCGTCTCCCCGACGATTGTGCCGAACGCCTGCGCGCCTCTGACTTCGCCGCGCCGGTAAGCGCCGATTTGGTCGTAAGATGAAAACGCGCCGCCTACGACGCCGCCGATAACGCCCGCGCCGCCGACTCGTCCGGCAATCGTTCGCAAAGTCGTGTTAAAAGTCTGCGACGTAATTGCAGATGCTTCGGTTTGCGCCAGACGACTTGCGACATTACGCGCCGCGCCGTTCGTATAAAGTCTTTCCAATCCCTGATTTGCTAGATTTGAAC
>JALZOE010000472.1 GCA_030857325.1 Acidobacteriota bacterium | reverse complement strand
GAATATTGTCAATCGTCTGAGTTTTGTTTGTCATCGCGGGCAGAGCGACAAAATCATCGGCAAAAGTGCTTTCCAGATAAGCGCGGTCGCCGCGTTGTCCGGCTGCTTCCCACGCCAAATCAAAGGCTTCCAGAGTCTTTTTTTCCGCGTCGCTGCATTGACCGAAAGCAAATGACGATGCCGTTAGCAAAATCGTAATCACTAGAAAAGTTTTCATATTTGATTTCTTCTTATTTGTATTGACAAATGCGCGGTGGAACGCCGCCGCTATTCGCTATTAACTGTTCGCTGTTTTTCAAAGAGATTCCTTATTTTAACAGCGAACAGTTAATAGCGAACAGCGAACAGTTTGTCCTCAGTCTTGCTAAGTTTATTTGTCAATACACTTATTTGTTAGAACCTTTTTGAAACGCCAACGTGCGCGAAAAAAACGGCATTACCCGTGTTTCGATTCGTTCCGCCGTCTTATCAATATGGTCGCCGTCAAACTCCTCGAAAATATGTTGAATTTTATTGCGCTTGAGAACAACGGAAAACCCGCGGATTGAATTTAGAAGGTCTTCGCTTGTCCCGACATCGAAAGCAATGCCGCGCAGCCGCGCCAAATTTGCGCGGTATTGGTCAATCATCCACATCGGCGTATTTGCCAGCCAACGCGCCTGCGCTTGTTCGGCAGACGCATCGGATTTGCCTTTCGTTTTGACCGGAAAATCAGCGAAAAACGGCGGCTTTGCCGGATTCGGAGAAAACGCGGCGGCGGAAGCAATAAATGTGCGCGACAAAAAACTTGCTTTTTCAATTTCTTCCCAAGATTTAACCGCTGATGCTTCGACCATAAATCTACCCGGCGTATTCAGATTCGGGTAAGCGTCCAGACAGCAGGGACTCGTCGCATAAACCGCGCCGTAAATATCGGGGTTTTTCATCGCCAATTTGATTGCGCCGTAACCGCCCATCGAATGTCCGATGATTCCGCGACTTTCGGCATTCGGTATCGTGCGATATTTCCGGTCAATAAAACTCACCAAATCCCGCGTCATAAAATCTTCCCAATTTCCGGTCGTGATTGAGTTGGTGTAAAAACTGCCGCCGAATTTGTTGCGACCGTCGGGCATCACGAGAATCATCGGGCGCACTTTCTGTGCGGCAATCAATTTATCCATCATCGTGCCGATATTCATCCGCAAACCTTCGTTTTCGATTATCCAGGTTTTGTTGGCGGGACCGGAAAAACCGTGCAGAAGATAAACGACCGGATAACGAATTTCGCTTTGTTTGTCGTAATTCGGCGGCAGATAAACCAGAACACTGCGTTTGGGCGAATCGCCAATCAGATTTCCTTCGAGCGAAACGGCATGCATTTCGTCATTGATTATCCCGCCGCTCTGCGCCGAAACGGACACAACGACAATAATAAAAATGAAACAGAACAAGAGTTTTTTCATTTAAATCCTGAATTGAACGGCTAATGTTGATGATTATGAACGGCGCGGCACGGCACGGCATCGGGGCTGTGACAATCGCAATCGGGGTCGTCGCATTCGTAATGACCTTGTTTGAGCATTCCGTCAAACTCGTCGGCAAAACGCCGCCCGCCTTCTTTAACGCCCGTTTCGGTCAGTTCGTAAGCGTCCGACAAGTCAAAATTAACCAAACCGTTTTTCGCCAGTTGCGATAAATTGGCGGCGAGAATTTCGTCCGAAGCGGCGAGAAATTTCTTCAATTCGGTGACTGTAACTTTATCGCCGAAACCTTCGCCGCGCATCCAATACATTACCTGTAAAATCTCGTCCTGCCAGAAAATCGAGGGCAGTTCGTTGCTGGAAACTAAATCAATCGGATCTGACATCTGCTAAATCTCCTTCGGCAAAGCGACTTTGACAATTTCATTTTCCACTTTCAACGGCAACGATTCAAGCCGCAGATTCGGGTCGGTCAGGCAACGCCCTTTTTGCCGCACGTCGAATCGAAGCGCGTGACACGGACAAGTCAGAATACCGTTTTCCAACGCGCTCGCGTCAAGCGGCGAATCGCCTTCGGCGCAGTGGTTTTGAAAAGCATAAATCGTTCCCGCGACATTGCACAAGAGCAGGTTAATTCCGCCCGTTTCAATGACGCGCAGATTGTTATCCGGCACTTGATCCTGGCGGATAATCGGCATATAAAATTCTTTATTATCCGTAACGCTCTGAGCCGTTTGGCGCGGCAGAATCTGCACTAATTTCGGCGGGCGCGTCGGGGCGATGGTGTCTTCATACTCGACGTTGAGCAAATCCGGCGTGTGCTCGTGCAGAGCGTGTTCGATTTCCGCTTTCAGAATCGTAGTCGAAACATTTGCCGTTGACGCGCCGCCAAAAAGTTTCAGTTGGGCGACTCCGTTTTTAACCGAGACGAGTTCGACATCCGCGCCGTAAATTTTCAGTTGCTCGCGAGCGATTTCGAGCGCGTTTTCAATGCGAGTTTCAATCGGCTGCGCCATCAATTCGTGAACCATCAAAACCGCCTGCACGAGTTCGTCGCCGCTTAATTCCTGCAAGATTTTGTTGCCGGTCGGCTGCGCGGAAATTATTTCCGTAATTCGCTGCAACGCACCGTGATGCAAGTCGAGCAACGTGTAAACCAACGCGCGGACGTGATTGCGAACCGCTTCTTCCGGGTGTTGTTCGATTGATTCGAGCAGGATATTCAACTGGTCGAAAGCGGTGGTTTCTTCTTCAATTTCGATTGCTTCAGTCATTTTTATTTAAGAATTTGCCTACGAAACACACGAATTATACGGAAAAGAAATTTAAAAAACTTTTATTTTATTTCGTGCCTTTTGTGTGTTTCGTGGGTAAGATAAAATCTTCTATTTCAATTTGCCGTTGCTTTTTCCCTGACAATCTCGCTGAATTCATCAAACCGCGCAGT
>JALZOE010000083.1 GCA_030857325.1 Acidobacteriota bacterium | reverse complement strand
CGAGGCGCCGAAAAAAGTCGAAAAAGGCGTCGGCGAAGTTTCCGTTTCCGCCGGCACGACGCTGGCGGCTTCCGAAGAAATTTCCGAAGCCGTCCGTCTGGCGCCGTATGTCGATATTTTGAAAAGGAATTTGAGCGTCGAGCCGATTCGGGAAAGCCGCACGACCTTTAAGGACACGCGTTTGATTGAAATCACCTTTCGCCACACAAACCCCGAACTGGCGGCAATGGTCGTCAACGGTATTTCCGAAGTTTTCTCAGAATATAATCAGGAAAAGCGTTCGGGAACGAGCCGCAAAACAAACGACTTTTTGCAGGAGCGAGTGGCGAATCTGCAATCGGAAATAAAAGCGGGCGAGCAAAAATTATACGAATTAACCAGAACGGCGGGCATTCTGAAAACGGATAATGAACAAACCGTCGTGCTTGACCGGCTTTTCGGGTTGAACAAACAGCTTCTCGAAGCCGAAAACGCCCGCAAAAACGCCGAAGCCAAATACACGTCGGTCAGTAATTCGCCGGAAAGAATAAGGGCGCTGACCGAAGACCAGATGGCGCGTTATATCACCGAACGAGAAAACGACATTCGCACCCTTGTCAACGACACGCAAAAGAAAACATCCGATTTACGGGCGACGCGCTCAAAACTTTTGCAGGAATATCTGGAATCCGCGCCGGAAGTAAAGGAATACGACCGGCAGATTAAAACTTTTGAAGATGAAATCGCCAAAGCGCGCACCAGTAATGAAACCGATTTAGCCGAATTTCGCAAACGAACCGCGCAGGTTATTCTCGATAACTTAAAAACCGAATATTTAAGAGCTAAGTCGCAGGAAGACGGACTGCGCAGCGACTTTAACGCTCAAATCAACCAGGCGCAGGGACAAAATCAGTCGGCTGTTTCGCTCAGACTTCTTCAGCAGGACATCGAAACGAAAAAAGGTTTTCTTGAAAATCTTTCAAAGCAGCAGCGGGAAAACGACATTACCGCCGTCGGCACAGACAACAACATCAGTGTCGCCGAAATCGCCATTCCGCCCGAAGTTCCGATTGCGCCGCGCCGCCTGACGACGGTTATCGGCGCGCTTTTTTTATCGACGCTTTTCGGAATGGGACTGGCGCTTTTTCTCGAATATCTCGACGACACGATAAAGACGACCGAAGAAGTTGAAAATCTTCTGCAACTGCCGGCGCTCGCCGCTATTCCGACCATCGATTCGATGACGAAACGCCGGCTTTTACTGGTCGGCGCGGGCGACGGCGGCGGAGAAACCGACGCCAAAACCGAGCTTCTCATTCACAACGATTCGCGCTCGTCTCTCGCCGAAGCCTATCGCCAACTGCGAACCTCGATTCTGCTTTCGACCGCCGGACACGCGCCGAAATCGCTTTTGGTTACTTCGAGTCTGCCCGCCGAAGGCAAAACGACGACGGCGATAAACACGGCAATCAGTCTGGCGCAAACCGGCGCGAAAGTGTTGATAATCGACGCCGATATGCGCCGACCGCGCCTTCATTCGGTTTTTAATATCAGCAACGGCGAAGGTTTAAGCACGCTTTTGTCCAACGAATTATCGGAAGATGAAATTTTAGACGTGATTCAATACGACCCGGAAGGCAAAGTTAATCTATTGCCTTCGGGACCCGTTCCGCCGAATCCGGCTGAGCTTATCGGTTCGGAACAAATGTCGAACTTAATGAAAATTATGCAGAATAATTTTACGCACGTCGTTGTCGATTCGCCGCCGATTGCTTCTTTTACCGACGGAGTTTTGATTGCCTCGCTGGTTGACGGCGTAATTCTCGTGGTTCATTCGGGAAAAAGCTCGCGGCAGGTCGTCAGGCGTTCGCGCCAGCTTCTGCTCGATGTCGGAGCGAAAGTTCTGGGCGTCGTCCTCAACAACGTCAATCTACGCTCGCAGGACAACAGCTATTATTACCAGAGCTATTATCACCGCGACAATTATCGTCAGGATAACGAATAGACGACAAATTTTTTTATTTTGTTTGTCAGTATCTATAATTTAAGGCGGCAAAATTAAAATTTAGTTTTGCCGCCTTTTTAATTGAATATATGAATTTGCAGGATAAAAAAATTTATATCGCCGGTTCGAGCGGTATGGTCGGCAGCGCCGTCAAAAGAAACCTTGAAAAAAAGAATTACAAAAATTTAATTTGTAAAACATCGAAAGAGTTGAATCTTGTCAATCAGGCGGCGGTCGAAAATTTTTTTTCGGAAACAAAGCCTGAAATCGTTATAATTTCCGCCGCCAAAGTCGGCGGAATACTCGCCAACGACACCTATCGCGCCGAATTTATCTACAATAATTTGATGATTGAAGCCAATCTGATTCATTCGTCGTATAAACACGGCGTTGAAAAACTTATATTCTTGGGAAGTTCGTGCATTTACCCGAAACTTGCCGCCCAGCCGATTAGGGAAGAAGAACTGCTCGCCGGTTTTCTCGAACCGACCAATGAACCGTATGCCGTCGCCAAAATCGCGGGCGTCAAATTATGCGAAAACTATTTTCGGCAATACGGCTGCAATTTTATTTCCGCGATGCCGACGAATTTATACGGCGGAGGCGACAATTTCGATTTGCAAAGCTCGCACGTTATTCCGGCTTTGATTCGTAAATTTCACGAAGCCAAGATCGGCAACGGGGAAGCGGTCGTTTTGTGGGGAACGGGCGCGCCGCGCCGCGAGTTTCTTTACGTCGATGACTTGGCGGACGCAATTGTTTTTCTGCTCGAAAATCTGGATGCCGGAAATTTGTATAATCAAGGTGTTTCTCATATTAATGTCGGAAGCGGAGAAGATGTTGAAATAAAAGAACTTGCCGGAATTATCGGCGAAATAATCGGTTTTGAAAACGAAATAAAATTCGACGCTTCAAAACCCGACGGCACACCCAGAAAATTGCTGGACGTTTCACGCTTAAATAAATTAGGATGGAAATACCAAACATCGCTTGATGAAGGCTTGCGGAAAACCTACGACTGGTTTCTAAGAGACTGTTTGAAAAGCGGGAAATTGGACGCGGACGAACGCGGATTCGGCGGATTGAGACGGATTTTTGAAAAAAAATCGCAATAAAAAATCATATCGGCGTAAATCCGCTTTATCGGTGTTCGTCCGCGTCCTGTTTCTTCGACTTTTCAAACAGTCCCTAAGTAATTCGGCGCGATTAAAGTAGAAATATAATTTTATATGAAAAAGGCGTTAATTACCGGAATTACGGGACAGGACGGAAGTTATCTAACCGAAATTCTGCTTGAAAAAGGTTACGAAGTTCACGGGATTATAAGAAAATCCAGTTCGTTCAACACCGGAAGAATAAATCATCTTTACGAAAACCCGGAGATTTTAGACAAAAAAATGTTTCTTCATTACGGCGATTTGATTGACGCCAGCAATCTGAACCGGCTTCTGGAGCGAATCGAACCCGACGAAATTTATAATCTGGCGGCGCAGAGCCACGTCAAGGTTTCCTTCGATATTCCCGATTACACGGCGCAGGTCGATGCTTTGGGAACGCTCAGATTTCTTGACGCCATCCGGGAAATCGGACTAAAAAAAGTCAGGTTTTATCAGGCATCGACTTCCGAGCTTTTCGGAAATGTGCGGGAAATTCCGCAAAACGAAAACACGCCGTTTTATCCGCGCTCGCCTTACGCGGTCGCAAAATTATACGCTTACTGGATAATCGTCAACTACCGCGAAGCCTACGATTTATTCGCCTGCAACGGAATCCTTTTTAATCACGAATCGCCGAGGCGCGGCGGAACTTTCGTAACCAAGAAAATTACGAGCGAGGCGACGCAAATCGTTTTCGGAAAAAAGAAGAAAATGATTCTGGGCAATCTCGACGCCAAGCGCGATTGGGGTTTCGCGCCCGAATACTGCGAAGGAATGTGGCGAATTTTGCAAAACAAAACAGCCGACGATTTCGTTTTGGCGACCGGACAGACAAATTCGGTCAAAGAATTTGTCGAAGCGACATTTTTTAATTTCGGAATCGAAATTTCCTGGAAAGGCGCGGGCGAAAACGAAAAAGGGTTTATAAAAACGATTGACCGGGATTTTTTAACCTCAAAAACACAAAGCAATCAAATATTCGTTCAGAACGGCGATGTCGTCGTCGAGGTCAGCCCGAATTATTATCGTCCGACCGAAGTCAGTATTTTAATCGGCGACGCGACAAAAGCCGAACGCGAGTTAGGCTGGAAAGCGAAGACGAAATTCGATGAATTAGTCAAAATTATGGTCGAAGGAGATTTAGATTCGTTGCTCAATCCGTGTTCGGATTATTGATTTCCGGCATCCTACATATCTTCAAATGGTTAAGAAAATAGAAATCGTAACGCCGGTTCACAACCGTAAAGAACTAACCTTGCAGTTTTTACAAAGCCTGAAGCAAATAGACGACACCGATTTGCAAATTCATATCATCATCGTTGACGACGGCTCGACCGACGGAACCGCCGAAGCCGTTCAAAATCAGTTTCCGGCGGTCGAAATTGTGCGCGGCGACGGAAATCTGTGGTACACGGCAGGCACGAATCTCGGTATCAAAACTGCTCTAAAGTATAAACCGGATTTTGTTTTAACAGTAAATAACGATTCGGTTTTCGACCGTAATTTCTTGAGGTATCTGGTTCAGACGGCTGAAAAATATCCGCGTTCGGTGGTCGGCGCGACGCTTTTGCTTTGGGACGAACCGGAGCGTTTGTTTCAAACTTCGCCGAAGTGGGAAACTTTCGGCGGCGGCTGGCGGCACTGGTATGAGCAGACAATCGAAACGATTCCCGATAAGCCGTGGGAAGTCGGAATAATCGTCGGAAACTGCGTTTTATTCCCCGTCGGCGCGATAAGGGAAGTCGGTTTAATGGATGAAAAGCGGCTTGTGCAGTTCGGCGACGCCGAATACACGCCGCGAATGCGGAAAAAAGGTTGGCGGCTTTTGATTGAACCGCGCGCGCGCGTTTTCTGCAAACCGAACGACGTTCCGCCGCAAATCCGTCGAATGCCTTTCGGGAAAATGATAAAAACCTTGTTTTTCGATTCGACAAATGTCGCGAGCTTAAAGCGAAAGCTGCAAACAAATCTGGCGGGCGCGCCGAATCGTTTTGCGGGCGCTGTTGCTTTTGCGGCTTTTCTCGCCCGCGCCGTTACGAAAACGACACGCGAGCAAAGAAAAAATCAACAGAAAGAAAAACCTCTCGCCGAAACTTTTGCAAAAGCGGTCGTGAAAGATTAGCCGTTATACGGCAATTAAATTCAATAATTCTTTTTGCAGAAACACGCGCGAAGTGTGTTTTAGAACCTGGTTAAAAAGTAAGAATTTTGCCTTTATAATTGAGTTTCTGAATTTTTAAGCAACTTTTTAAGATTCTGCACACTTACTGCGTGCGTATTTCTGTCTTTAATAAATGTCGGTTGGTTAAAACTTCAATCAATCGTTCCGGTTTTTTTTATAATCTCTTCAAATATAACGCGTAGTTGATGTTCCATTTCCAGCGAACGCCGGACGATTGTATGCAGAACAAGCCCGATAGTCAGCGACAGCATTCCCGAAATTTCCAGACCGACGGCTAAAACGGCAGACGGCAGACGCGGCACCGTTCCGGTTTGAATAAATTCATAGACGACCATTCCGCCCGTCAGAAAACCGAGAAACATCAGTAAAAGTCCGATGACGCCGAAAAACGTCAGCGGCTTATAGTCGCGGAAAAGACTGAAAATCATATTAAAAATCAATATTCCGTCGCGCACGATATTGATTTTTGAATTGCTGCCTTCGGGTCGCACGGTCAATTTCACAGGGATTTCCACAATTCTGTAACTGCGGGCTAAGGATTTGATTGTCAGTTCGGTTTCGATTTCAAAACCGCCGCCGAACAGCGGAATGTTTTTGACGAAACTTCGGTTAAAGGCGCGATAACCGGATAAAATATCGGTTAATCTGACTTTGAAAATATAGTTGATTGTCCAGAGAAACACGTTGTTGCCGAAGCGATTTAATTTCTTAAAATCGCTTTCCGAATCAGTCATCAGGCGCGAGCCGACAACCATATCGGCTTCGTCGTTCAAAATCGGGTTTATTAATTTCAGCACTTCATTCGGCGGGTAAGTGCTGTCGCCGTCAATCATTACATAAACGTCGGCGTCGATTTCACGAAACATTCGCTGGACGACAAAACCTTTGCCCTGCCGGTTTTCGCGGCGAACGACTGCACCGGCGCGCTTCGCTATTTCGGAAGTTTTGTCGGTTGAATTATTATCGTAAACGAAAATTTCGGCTTCGGGAAGTTTCGTTTTAAAGTCGCCGACGACTTGTTCGATAGTCAATTCTTCGTTGTAACACGGAATCAGAACGGCGACGCGTTTTTTGTTCGACTTTGCGCGCGAGCTTTCCGCCGCGTCGATAAACCCCTGCGGGCGGTTTTCCAATTTTAGTTGTGATAATGCCGAGGTAGGATTCATTACAATTTTAAATTTTTTATTATTGAAATCTGCAGGACGAAGTTTCGTAAATTTTTATTTTTCGGCAATCAACAGAACGTTTTTGCCGACCGGAACATTGACCGCCGATTCGATGCGTCGGAAAATCGGCACGACGATTTTATCGTAGAGCGAAACCGCCGCGCCGCCGAGTTCGACCGAATTTAATAGACGATATTTGACATACCACGGCACAACACCGGCAAAATCAAAGTATTTCGATGTCAAAATCTTAAATCCGGCATTTCTGCATTTTTCTTCCAACTCGGATTTTCGGTAACGCCGGAAATGTCCGAGCTTTCGGTCAAATTCGCCGTATAAAAGCTCAAGCGCCGGAACGAATATAAAAGCGCGCCCGCCGGGAATTAAGGTTTGACGAATCAAGCTCAACTCGGCGTCGTCGTCTTCGATATGTTCCAGAACATTAACGTAAATAATCGAATCGGGACGTTTGCGGTCGGCGATTTCCGAGGCGACGACTGAAAAAATCGAATTATAAAAATCTATCTGCGTCCGGGCTTCGAGCCGCGATATATTTTGAGTCAAATCTTTATACAAATCCGAAGGTTCGACTAAGGATAAAGTTTCCGGTTCGGTTTGCAAAATCATTTCCGAAAACGAGCCGGTTCCGGCGCCGACCTCGATAATATTTTTTCCAAGAAAACCGGCAAATTCATCCAAAATCCATTTGTGGTAATTGACGGCGAACGACATCGCCTCTAAATCCTTACCGACGTAAACTACTTTATTACTCATTATTTATAAATTGACCGGAAAAGATAGTTCGATTTTATATGTGTTTCGGATTCTTAAATAAACCTCGATACAGAAGCGGGTAAAAAAACGCCCGCAATTTTTATCTGTGCCGGAGCAGCCGGACTTTTCCGTTTTGGAAATAGGGCTGCGGTTCAAACCATTTGTATAAAACCGCTTCGACGCGCTCGTCCGCGCCCCAGAGAATAATCGTATCGATTTTATCATTGTTCGATTCGAGGCTGGAATCGAGAATACTTAATTTTTCCGCGAATTTTTCACCTGGACTGTTTAGAAAAAACAAATTGTTTCCGGTTAAATCGTGAATAAACCGCCGGTCGGACGTGTTTCGGGTAACGACCGGAAACAAGTAATGTCCCATTTCGTAATTGTCCCAAACGATAGAGTTGCTGCCGATTCCGTTATAATTGTTTAACTGCGGCACGGGAAAAGCGTGAAACTTGAGTTTGTCGTCGTCGATTGTTACAGAGGCGGTCGAGGAACTTGTTTTCAACGCTTCAGAAGCGGAAAGAAATTCCGCCGCTTGTTTGTTTGTATGAAGAGCGTAGTCCCAAAGCGCGAGCGTCTGAAAAACGACGACAAACGCCAGACAAATCTGCGCGATAATTTTCAACCGTCGAAATTCTTCGATTCTAAATAAAGGAATGAAAAATAACAGACCGCATATCAGAAATCTTTCGCGAAGAACGCCGCCGTTGGTTAATCTGAAATCGTCCGGGGCAAATACCGCCGTTAGAATTGACCCGACGAACAAAACGACGAAAGGATAATACTTTTTTAGATAATCGGGATTGCGTTTATAATAATGAAAAGCGGCAGACGCCAAACACAAATACGCGGCAATCAGCCACAGAACGGGCGTAAAAATTATAAAAAAATCGGAGGTTTCCGAAAAAAACGGCAGAGTTCTGCGGCTTATCAAAATAAAAGGATCGACGACTCTGATTTGATATAACCAGCTCGCGGTCGAATAAGGATCGTCGAGACTGCGCCAGACCGGAGAGAAGCCGCCGCCGCTGGCGCTAAGGGATTTATACAAAAACAAAAGCGGTAAAATCGGCAGATATGCCGCGAGCGTCCACAACAAAGTGCGTTTCAGGCGAGAGAAGGGAAGAAAGCAAATTATAATAAAAATACTGCCCGAAAGAATGACGAAACTTATAATATGGCTCAAATAAACGAAAATAAGCAACAGCGAGAAGACCGCCGCCTGCGGAAAACCGATTTTTTCACGCCAGCGGAAAAAGAG
>JALZOE010000082.1 GCA_030857325.1 Acidobacteriota bacterium | reverse complement strand
TTTTCGGTTCAGCTATCGAACGGGGCGGAATTGATGTGTTATCAAATCCGTGACGGCGAAGGCGTCGCGTCGCCCTTTTCCAGCGGAACTTACGTCGAAAAAGACGGCGAATACACGACGCTCGGATACGAAGATTTTACAATCGAGCCGACCGGATTCTGGAAAAGCCCGCGCACGAACGCCACTTATCCGAGCGGCTGGAAACTGAAAGTTCCGAAATTCGATTTGGATTTAACCGTTGCGCCCGTTCTCGAAGACCAGGAACTCGACACGCGCGGAACAACGATGATTATTTACTGGGAAGGCGCGTGCGAAGTGAAAGGTAAAATTAAAAACCACGACATTTTAGGGCGCGCCTACGTCGAACTTGTCGGTTACGACCGCTCGCACGAACAGCCGAATCTGGCTTATTTTTTAATGGGAAATTCTTTCGAGTTTCCGTCGAAATCTTTTTTCGGGTGAAATAAATAAAATATTTTATTGACTCGCAATCAATTTCTCCGGCGACAGCATTGCCGGTTGACCGGCGTGCTGCCAGCATCTTCCGCTCTTTTTTACACGCCGTGTGCAAGGCGCGCCTTTTTTTGTTCGTGCGCCGCAAAAATAAGAAATCTCCGGCGCGGATACGATTTGATTTTTAACTTGCCCGCTGCTTTCTTTTTGAGTAAATGTTGCAGGTATTTGTTTTAACGGTATGGAAGAATTACTTTCCTTCGGTGTCGCGTTCGGCTTATTGATATTTTCAACGGCGTTTGATTGAACCGTTGCCGTTTTTTTGAAATTTTGCGCGTCGGCGGAAATCGGATTTGAAGAAACGATTAACTGCTTTTCGGGCTGGCGCAGAATATTGCCGAGTCCGACGACCGACAGAATTAAACCGAATATCAAAACTAACGTCGGTATTACATCGACGAGTCCGAACCGTGTTTCGCAAAGCTCGCAGAATCGTTGACTGAATAAGAAACGCCAACTCGTTCTTTCGATTTTTTCGCCGCATTCACAGCAGTATCTGGGTTTGTAAGACATTTCTTTTCTCCTTTATTTATGGTTGAGGACGGAAAAAATAAAGATAACGTAAAAAATAAAAAAAATAACAACTTCGGTAAACTCGTTTAAATCGGAATGCCAAAAATTATAAACTAATATTTGCCGGATGTTAAGAAAATTTGAAATTAAAGCTCGTGCAACCGCGCTCTGTCGAAGCGCGTCTTACTCAACTAATCAGTTATGCAAATCCAAAAGCCTTTAATCTTTTTTTTATTCTTATTTTTCGGCTGCCTGACCGTCTTGGCGCAAACCGACGACGTTATCAAAATCGATTCTTCGATTGTCCGGCTCAACGTCGGCGTCGCCGACCGTCAGGGGCGTCCGGTTACAAATCTGAATAAAGAAAATTTTACGCTTTTTGAAGACGGTGCGAAACAGGATATTTTGCGTTTCGAGCCGACCGCCGCGCCGTTCAGCGTCGTGATGCTGCTCGATATGAGCGGTTCGACGCTCGGCTTTCGAGAAGTAATCCGGCAATCGGCTTTTCGTTTTATCGACGCGCTCGCGCCCGCAGACCGCATCGCCGTTGTCGAATTTAACGATAAGGTAAACTTGCGAAATGATTTTACCGTCAACCGGAAATCAATCGCCAATTCGATAATTTCCGCCAACGGGCGCGGAAAAACGCAACTTTACAAAGCTCTCGATTTGGCGCTTGACAAACTTTCCAAAGAAGGAAGTCGGCGCAAAGCGATAATCGTTTTGACCGACGGAGCCGATTCGAGCCTGCGTGAGATTGACCGCGTTTTTCTGGAAAAAGTTAAGGAAGCTGAAATCCCAAGTGCCATCAAGCCGGAAAACAGCGACGGATTTTTAAAGATTCTCGGTAAATCCGACGCTCAGGGCGTTACGATTTATCCGCTCGTGCTGCCGACGGGCGACCCTGCAAAATTAGCCGAGCCGACGCCGATTCAGACGGCGCTCTACACGGCTTCCCGGTCGCGCCTGGAAATGCTTGCCGCGCGAACGGGCGGAACTTTCAACGCCATTAACCGTCTCGAAGATATGGGGAAAATTTACGCCACGGTCGCGGCTGATTTGAGAACGTTATACACAATCGAATACGCGCCGACCGACACGAACCGCAACGGAAAATGGCGCGCGGTAAAAATAGAAGTCGATAACGCCGAACTGATTTCGAGAACTCGTCCGGGTTATTTCGCTCGCTAAAAAGTTATTTTAAGAATATCAGGTCAACAGCTTGACACAAAAGCTGAAGATTTGTAGTCTTAAAATTCGCTTTATGCACCCGTAGCTCAGCTGGATAGAGTACTTGACTACGAATCAAGGGGTCGCATGTTCGAATCATGCCGGGTGCATTCAAAATATCAAAATATCCAAACCTTTTATTAAAGAGTGATTTTCGAGTCGCTCTTTAATTTTTTTTGCCGCTTGCGGCTGAATTTCTCCTGAATACATTAAATTTAAGTAAATTTCGCATTTGCGGGCAGTTACAATAGAAAATACTGTTTTGTTTTGATACAATACACACGTTTCGTTCTGAAGATTCAACTTATAAATAAAGGGCGTTAAATTAAAATCTCGAAATTGAGATTTGCGAAATTGTTTGAATGTTTATTGATTAAATCAATTAAATATATTTACTGAATAAAGGGAAGTATAGGCTCTGAATATGGCAAACAAAGCATTACTGATTGACGACGACGTATCGACGCTGGAATTGATGAAGTTTCAGCTCGACGCCGAAGGTTTTGAAGTTACGACGGCGGAAAACGGAACGAAGGGTTTAGATTTTATAAAGGAAAAAGAGTTTGACATTATTTTAACCGACCTCAATCTGCCGGATATTTCCGGTATCGAAATGGTTCAGCGCAGCAAGGAAGTTTCGCCCGACACCGAAATTATAATGGTTACCGGCTACGGTTCGGTCGAAAAAGCCATCGAAGCGACGAAAGCCGGAGCTTTTTATTATGTCGAAAAGCCGGTCGAGTTTGAAGAGCTTCTTGTCCTTATCGAAAAGGCAATCGAGCGCAAACAGCAGGGGCGGGAAATTAGAGAGCTTCGCGGAAAATTGTCGAGCCGTTCGTCATACCAGGGCGTTATCGGCGGCAGCCGTTCGATGCAGGACATTTACGAAATAATCGAAAGCGTCGCCGAATCCGACGCCAATATTCTAATTCTCGGCGAGTCAGGCACGGGCAAGGAAGTCATCGCCAACGCCATTCATTACAAAAGCCATCGCTCGAAAAAACCGTTTGTTCAGTTAAATTGTTCGGCGCTTCCGAAAGAGCTAATAGAATCGGAATTGTTCGGTCATAAAAAAGGCGCTTTTACCGGCGCAATCGGCGATAAGGAAGGTTTTTTGGGGCGCGCTAACGGCGGCAGTCTTCTGCTCGACGAAATCGGGGAAATGCCGATTGGTCTGCAGCCGAAACTTCTTCGCGTTCTGCAGGAGCGAATTTATTACCGCGTCGGCGATGACAAGCCGCGCGAAGTCGATTTCCGACTCGTTTCCTCGACCAACCGCAGCCCGTTCGACGCAATTCAGGAAGGCAATCTGCGCGAAGATTTGTACTATCGCATCAATACGATTGAGATTAAAATTCCGCCGCTCCGCGAAAGAATGGAAGACGTGCCGATGCTGGCTGAACATTTTCTACAGATTTACACCGAAAAATATAACAAGCAGTGTGATTTTTCCGAATCGGCTTACAACCAGATGCTGACCTACAATTGGCGCGGAAATGTGCGCGAACTTCAGCACGTTATCGAAAGAGCCGTTTTGCTGTGCAAAGGCGAAAGAATCGCCGAGCTGAACATACCGCAGAATTTCAGCAATCCGATTTCATTTGCGAGCCTTTCTAAAAACGATAAAAAATTCTCGTCTGGTTCAGCGGGCGCTGACATTTCGCCGGTTAATAACGGCGGTAATTTGTTAAATCACGTTAACCTCGACGGCGAGGCTTTATTCACCGAAGTCGGTAAATTTATTGTCGAAAAACTGCCCGAACCGGTTGACGGCGCCGAGCAGAAGGATATTTTCGATTCGCTGGAGAACGGCATCGTAACGGCGGCGCTCAAACGCACCAATGGAAACAAGCAAGCCGCCGCCAATCTTCTCGGCTTATATCGCCCGCGGCTTTACGGAATGATAAAACGTCATAACATTGAAGAAAAGGTTTAACGAAAAAAAGTCCGTTTATTAAATATAAACGGACTTTTTTTCTAATCAAAAATTTCAAACTGTTGAATTATCTTGAAGGCGCGCTCGGCGCGGTAACATTTATATCAATTTTCTCTCTTTTAGTGCCGCCTAAAAAACCGCTGTAATATAATGCTCCGGCAATAATTGCGACGATTAGCAAAGTTGTAATCGCCCAAATCAGGTTATTTCCCGTGTTATTTTCTTCCGACATAATATTTTCTCCTTTATCTATCTACTCAGAACTTCGTTCTGCGTTCGAGCAATAATAATGCCAAATAAATTATTAAATGTAAATATGTTTTATTGCCGGTAAATATTGTTATTTTTAATTGCGAAACTAAAGTTTTGCAGTAATTTAAGACGTTTCTGTAAATAAACCATACAACTTATTGGATTTTAATATGTTTAAGCTCAATTCGCCGATAAAAATTTATCGGCTTAACAAAGCGACGGGTTCGACTCGATTATAAATAAAAAATATGCGGCATAATGTTTGCATTCGCTTGAATCAAATAGGGAAATGCATTGGAAATCGTTTATCCGGTTCATTTACGGGAAACGGTAAATGTAGGTTAAGTTGTGCCTGAGTATAAAAATAAATCGAAGGATGATAAAAAAAATAATGCCGGCTTTCCTTATCTGGTTTTAGCGGCGTCTATTTTTATAACTATCGTCGTCAGTTACAATTTTCACCGAAACGCGTTTCGCACAGACCGCGCTCGATTTGATGAGGACATCGCGCAGATTCACTCGCTCGTCGAAACCAAAACTAATCTATACATCGCTCTATTCGGCTCGCTGGGCGCGGAGAAAATTTTCAGCGACCTCCAAAAAAATACGCTTTCCGACCGAATAGCCGTCAAATTTTACGAAAGAGAAAATCTTCCGGCACGAGCGTTGGCGGCTAGTGAGGAAAATCTTATAGACGAGGAACGCGGAAATTTCGGCGCGATTCGGGAAATCGATGTCGGCGGAAAAAAATGGACTGCCGAGTATAAAAGTCTGCCGTCGTTTGCCGAACAATCAGCCGCGGGCTGGACGCCTTTGATTTTTTTTACCGGAATCGTTTTCAGCTTTCTGCTCACCGGCATTATTTACTGGCAATCTTCGGCACGCGCCGCTTTACGGAAAACCGCCGCCGAAATGTTCGAGCTGCAGAAAAGAAAACAGATTTTATATGAAAACGAACAAGCGGCGCGCCGTGCCGCCGAACTTGCAAATAAAACAAAAGACGAATTTATAGCCGTCGTTTCCCACGAGTTGCGAACTCCGCTCAACGCCATCGGCGGCTGGACGAATATTTTGCGGATGGATAATCTCCCGACTGCGACAAAAAAATTAGCGCTCGAAAAAATCGAAAAGAACCTGCGGTCGCAGATTGATTTGGTCGAAGAACTACTCGAATACTCCCAGATTATTTCCGGCACCGCCAATTTCAATAAAAAGCAAATAAGTTTTTCCGAAGTATTTGAAAATACATACAGTAAATTTTTGCCGAAGGCGTTTGAAAAAGATATTGAATTTGTCAGAGATAATCGTTTAAACGGGCAAAATATTTTCGGCGACGGCGAAAAAATCGAAGTTGTCATAAATAATTTATTTTCAAATGCCGTAAAATTTACGCATCGCGGCGGAAAAATAAACGTTACCGTTTCCGAAAACGACGGGTTTGTGCAAATGTCTGTAAAAGATAACGGCAAAGGCATCAACCCGGAATTTCTGCCGTTTGTTTTCGAGCGTTTCCGGCAAGCCGACGCCTCGATTACGAGAAATTTCGGCGGACTCGGATTGGGTTTGGCAATTTCAAATCATATCGTCCGTATTCATCACGGAACAATCGAAGCGACGAGCGAAGGCAAGGAAAAAGGCACGGTTTTTACGCTTAAATTACCCCTTTTGAGTTGTAACCTTTAATTTGCCGCCGATTATTTTGAAGCGGAAAGCGTTTCAAATTTACGGATAATTGCTTCTTCAACCAAGCAAAACCGGAACAGGAGACGAATAATTTTTTACGGAAAACCTTGTGGTATGGTTTTTGCAACAAATGCTCGATGAGTAACCTGGCAAGTTGTTTTTAATCTCCTTAATGCTTGCCGAAATTCTTTATTTCATTGGAGGAAAATTATGAAATTACAATTTATAAAAGCATTTACATTTGCTTTCATCTTATTGAGCTTATTCAGCTTCGCGACGGTAACAAATATAACGGCGCAGCGTCGCGGATTACCATACAGCGTTTCGGACAACACTCTGAGAACGCTGCTTGTTAGAATTCAAACGCGCACGGACAGCTATAAAGCCGCCGCTAATCGCGCGCTTGACCGCAACTCGGCAGATAATTCAGGCGACATTTTAACCTACATCACCGATTTTGAAAATTCGACCGACGCATTGCAACAAAGTTTCGATGCCCGACGGTCGAACAGAAATGATGTGCAGGAAGTTCTCAATCACGCGGCGATTATCGATGAATTTATGAGAAATAACCGCTTGAATCCGGCATCGCAGAGAGAATGGAACTTGCTGCGAACTGATTTGACTACTTTAGCCCGTTATTACAATGTTGTCTGGAATCGGAATACTCAAACCGGAATCTCCACGCCCGGCGGCATCATCGGCGGCAGGACCGGAAACAACCCGTATAATACCAACGACAGAACTCTCCAAACTTTATTGACGCGTCTCGAAACGCGCACGGATGCTTACCGCCGCGAAATAAATTTAACTTTCGGCAGAGGCGTTTTGAATAATACGCGCAGTAACGAATCGATTACGTCGTATATCAACGATTTCGAGAGCGCGACCGACCGACTAAAACTAAATTTCGACGCGCGCCGCTCGACTTCGGCTGATGTCGAGGAAGTTTTAAACCGCGCTTTCTTAATCGACGCTTTTATGCGCGATTATCGTCTGACGCCTGCCGCTGAAAGTCAATGGAGACTTATCCGAACGGATTTGGACACTTTAACAAATTATTACAACGTTACCTGGAACTGGAATCGACAATATTCGCCGGCGAGCCGTTTCGATTCGATGCTGACCGGAACATATCGTCTGAACATCAATCAAAGCGATAACGTCAACGAAGTTGTCGGCAGAGCAATCAGGTCTTATCCGGGCAATCAAGCAAGCCGTGTGAGAGACAATCTGGAAAGACGATTAACTTCGCCGGATACGCTGATTATCGAAAAAAGAGACCGTCAGGTAACGGTTGCGTCGAATTTGTCGCCGCAGATTACGTTCGATGCCGACGGCGTTGCCCGAACCGAAACGACCGCCAACAATCGCCAAATCAGAATTACGGCTAACACGACTTACGACGGAGTTGCCTTAAACTATGAAGGCGACAGGGCTAATGATTTTTACGTTAATTTTGTTCCGTTGAACAACAATCAATTAAGAGTCGTTCGCCGCGTTTATCTCGAAAACAGAAACGAAACCGTGACGGTTGCCAGCGTTTACGATAAAATCAGCCCGACGGCGCAGTTTTCAAACGTAAACAATTCAAACGTCGGTCAGAACAATGACAGCGCAACCGATTTCGTCGTTCCGAACAACACGCGTCTGACAGCGGTTTTAAGAACGGCGATTGCGACTAACGCCAATCAGAATAACGACCGTTTTACAATGGAAGTTACTTCGCCAAATCAATTTAACGGTGCCGTTATCGAAGGGCGCGTAACCGATGCACAGCGTTCGGGACAAGTTAGCGGCAGAGCGGCGCTCTCGCTTGAATTTGATACGATTCGGTTGAGAAACGGCGGCACATATCGCTTTGCCGGTATTGTCGACCAGGTAACAACGGCAAACGGCGAAACAGTAACGGTCAATAACGAAGGAACGGTGCGCGATAATAACCAGACCACGAAAACCGTTACGCGCGCCGGAATCGGCGCGGCTTTGGGAGCGTTAATCGGCGCTATCGCCGGCGGCGGTCAAGGCGCGGCAATCGGCGCGGCGGTCGGAGCCGGAGCCGGAGCCGGAACGGTTATTCTGCAAGGACGCGGAGACGTAAATTTGGCTCCCGGAACCGAGGTAGCTATTACCTCGACCTCGCCGAATAACTTGAATCAAAACCGGTAATATCAAATTACCTTAAAGGTGGAAAAAAGGGATGAATTTCGGTTCGTCCCTTTTTATTTTGATACATTGGAATGTTTCGATTTAATGCACTTAATTTATATTCATCTGCTAAAATCAAAAGAACACGATAAAGAAGCGATAAAACTTATGGCACATATTTTGATAAACAAAATAACGAAAACAAATTTAATTTCGTATTTATAAAACGATTTAATAGCCGAACCGTTTGGCTTCAGC
>JALZOE010000471.1 GCA_030857325.1 Acidobacteriota bacterium | reverse complement strand
TTCTTATCCTTTGCTTCGGATGTTTTCTTTGCCGCCCTCGGTTTCTTTTCTTCTTTCGGTTCTTCGGCTTTTTCTTCCGTCGATTCGTTTCGTGCCGCTTCGATTGCGGCTTGATTTTCGTCAATCCATTCGCCGTCGGAAACCTTCGCATTTTTCACGAGCGCTTCGACGGCTTTACGCGTTCGCAAAGTGTTGGCGATGTTTTCCTCACCGCCCTGCTGCGACAAAGATTTGCGGATTTCTTCCGGCGTCGTGCGGTAATACCGCGCGACGCGCTCGATTTCTTCGGCGACTTCGCCGCCGGTAACGTCGATGTTTTCCATTTCCGCCACGCGTTCGAGCAGCATCGCGCCGCGCACGTCCCTTTCGGCTTGACCGCGCATCTGCTCGTAAGCCATTCGGACGAATTCCTGCTCGACCTTATTTAAATCGACGCCGCGCTGCTGCATATCCTGCGCGAAATTATTAAGAAGATTACGCGCTTGATTTTCGATAAGCGCGTTCGGCACTTCAAACGCGTGATTTTCGATAAGTTTGGCAATCAGCGCGTTTTGAACGGCGGCGTCGGCGTTAGCAGTCGAATGAACTTCCATATCTTTACGAAGTTTTTCGCGCAAATCAGCCATCGACTCGAAATCTTCGCCCAAGCTCCGCGCCCATTCGTCGTCGGCTTCGGGCAGTTCGACTTTACCGATTGATTTGATTTTAGCTTTATAACGAACGGTTTTGCCCGCCAGCGCCGGAGACGAAAAATCTTGCGGGTAAGCAACCGTAAATTCCTTTTCCTCGTCCGCCTCGACACCCGCGAGATTTTCGGTAAACGACGCTTCGATATTCGCGTCGCCTAAAGTTATTTCCAAATCGTCGGCTTTTATCGGCTCGCCGTCCGGTTCATTCTCAAACGCGCCTTCCAAATCGATAATCACCGTGTCGCCGTCCTGCGATTTGCGACCTTCGACCGGAATAAGGGAAGATTCCTGATGCCGCCGCTCGTCGATAAATTTATCCAATTCGGCGGCGTCAACCGGCTTAGCGCGGCGCACGGCTTCCAAACCTTTGTATTCGGGGTTTGGAATCTCCGGCATCACTTCGATATGCGCGTGGAGCGTTACCGGCTGCGAGCCGTTCAATTTTATATTTTCGTGGTCGTCCAGATGCAGTTCCGGCTGGACGAGCGGCGTCAAATCGTGTTCCCGAATCGCTTCGGTTACGCGGTCGGTAACGATTTCCTGCAAAGTTTCCGATTTAATTTCGTCTTTATAACGCATCCGCACAATGTCGAGCGGCGCGTTTCCCTTGCGAAAGCCCGCAACCTGCGCTCCCTGCGCGTATTTGCGGCTCACTTTATCGTAAGCCTGTTTGACCGCCTGCGGTTCAATCTCGATTTTAATTTCCTTGCGCGTCGGCGATATGTCGATTAGTTCTGTATTCATTTATAGTTCAATGTTCAAAGTTTAATGTTCAAAGTTTAAATGCTGGATTCGATTGATAAATGGTAAATGATAAATGTTAAGTTTTGGTGCTGAGAGCGAGACTCGAACTCGCACGCCTTGCGGCACGGGCTTCTAAGACCCGCGCGGCTACCAATTACGCCATCTCAGCACGATTTTTTAATATAAAAGAGCAAGTTTGAATTTATCGAATTAGCAGGCGAATGTCTAGCGAGGCTTTTTTAGTTATTTTTTCAGGGCGAACGCTTAACCGAGACGATTTTTCGGCACTGCCGCCGGAAAACAAAAAGCGCGTTCCATTTACCGTTAAATCGAACGCGCACGGTATTTTGTAAAGCCGCCGCCGGATGATGCGCTCCGTATCCGCGCTTACTTTTCGCGTTTATTTTTCGTTTCGGCGACGGCATTTTCCGCCGCCGCCAGATTTTTCGAGGCGGGAAATTCCGTCTTCAACACTTCCAGATATTTGACGGCTTCTTTTGTTTTGCCCAGACCGGCGTAGCCGACGGTTAAAGCCGAAACGACGATTTCCCTGTGTTTGCCCGCCGGATAATCCTTTAAGTAATCTTCAAAGTAATTGTTCGCCTGCCTGTAATCCTTTAAAGCGTAATAGTTTAAGGCGAGCTTGACGCGGATGATTTCCGATTTTTCGGCGTCTGCTTTTATCTCGTCGGTTTTTAACGCTTTTTTGTAAAAATCGCCGCTCAAAGACAACATTCCCCAGCCGCGATAAGCGTCGGCGATTTGCACCAGCGCGGCGTGGTCGTCCTTTTTGGTTTCGAGCGCGGCGTAAGAAGTTTTCAGAGACGAAAAATCCTTCGGCATCTCGCTGAAAATCTGATTTAATTCATTGGCATTTTTCGAGCTGAAACCGCGCCGAAAAGTAACCATATTGCCGAGCGGGTCGGCAAAGGCGACAAACGGAATGGCGGAAACGCTGTATTTACCGACAAGTCCTTTTTCGTTGTCGAAATCGACTTTGACGGCGACAAAAGGTTTCATCGCTTTAACCACGTCCGCCAGCACCCAAAACCGTTCGTCCATCGCCTTGCACGGCTTACACCACGGCGCCGTAAAATCGAGCAGCAGCGGTCGTCCGCTCTCGCGCGCCAGAATCTGCGCCTTTTTGAAATCCTTTTCCCAGACGATTTGCTCGTCCTGCGCCGCCGCCGCCGAACACGCTATCAAAACCGCGAGAATCACGGCAAGTAATTTCGTCATCATAAAAAAAGTCCTTTTAGTCGATTGAATACGGCAGAATGCCGAAAATTATCTTATGTCGTTTCGCCAAATTTGAAAAGGAAAATTCAAACGGTTTGAAGTATCGTGAAATTTTCTCTCAATAGACATTATCGGAAATAAGTAAAATCAATTAAACTGTGTAAATGTTAAGATATGTTGAATTAAAAGGAAAACCGAAAGAGTTTTTGGCAGCTACCGGATTGACCGATGAAGAGTTTCAAATCTTGT
>JALZOE010000470.1 GCA_030857325.1 Acidobacteriota bacterium | reverse complement strand
ACGTAAGACCACGCCGAACTCGAAACGATAACGGTCGGAACATTTATCGGCGTTAAAAGAACGCTTTCGAGCGTTCCCTGCATCTGTTCCTGACGGATTGCGTTAGCGAGCGCGGAGAATCCGACCATAAAATAATTGAGCATCGCCAGTCCGGTCAGCCACGCCGTCAGCGGATTTTGCCATTGCGCGTATTGCGCCAGCGGAAAACCGGCGAAAATCCGTGAGATAAAATAAAACGTCGTGACGATGCCGAGAATCCAGATGATTCGGATAAAAAACTCGACGCGATACGAGAGCGCGAGCTGAAAATCTCGGATGACGAAAGCGCGGATGCGGCGAAGAAGAAGCATTTTTTTGAAATTTTTTGTCGAAAGCGTAAAATCGTATTAGAAAATATCCGGCGAATAAATTGCAATCGCGTTTTTTTATTTTTACAATATACCGAATGAAAGTTTCCCAAAAAAAGATTCTAAACATTTTTTGTCTCGGCGTTTTTTTTCTGAACGCCTGCGCGGGAAATGAAAACGTCAATTCTTCAACGCAAAGCAATCAGACGGCGGTTAATCCCGGCGAAAAAAATAACGCCCAGATTGTCAAAGACGACGCCGACGAACTCGGAAAAATTGTCAATCTGCCTTTTGCGCCTGAAGAAGCGACGTGGCGCGAAGACACTATTGACGTGCCGAACCGAAAAAAACTGACTGCCGTTATAAAATTTTCCGACGAAGAATCGGCTAATATCGTTCGGCAAGCCGAAAGCGTGAAGCCGTCGGTAAATTCCGCAATCGACGCCGAAACTTGGTTTCCCGCCGAGCTTATCGCGCAGAGTCAGCTTTCCGGCGACGAAACTTTGAAAGGCGCGACGTTTTCCGCCGATAATTTTCTTCGTTCGCCTTACAATCAAGGCAAAGTTACGCGCATTAACGAGACGAATTATTTCGTGCTTGAATTGACCGCGCCGTAAATTTCTCAGATTTCCTCGTATCTTTTTAATTTCCGGTAAAGCGTCGATAAATCAATGCCCAAAATACGCGCGGCTTCGGTTTTATCGTCATTTACCGAATTGAGAATCTCCATAATATAACGCCGCTCGGTTTCTTCGAGCGTCGGGCGGAAATTTTCCGCCTCAGGCGTCTCGAAATTACTCCGCGCGCCGGTTTTGATTCGTTCCGGCAAACTTTCGTGATTGATTTCCTCGTTCGAGAGAATAAAAGCACGCTCGACCGCGTTTTGCAACTCGCGAACGTTGCCTTGCCAGAGGTGATTGACAAGCGCCGAGAGCGCTTCTTTTGTAACGATTTTTTCCGGCGCGTTCTGCTCGCGGGCGATTTTTGCGACGAAATGCTTGACGAGCAGCGGAACGTCTTCGCGCCGTTCGCGTAAGGAAGGCAAGTTAATTTCGATGACGTTCAGGCGGTAATACAAATCTTCGCGGAAACGATTTTCGGCGACTTCCTTTTCGAGATTTTTATTGGTCGCGCAAATGATTCGCGCGTCGAATTTTACCGGCAGACTTGCGCCCAAAGGCGTAACTTCGTGTTCCTGCAAAGCGCGCAGAAGTTTAACTTGTAGCGGCTGCGGCATCTCGCCGATTTCGTCCAAAAACAAAGTTCCGCCGCTCGCCGAGCGGAAAAAACCTTTCTTGTCCGCCGCTGCGCCCGTAAAAGCTCCCTTTGTGTGTCCAAAAAGCTCGCTTTCAAGTAAATTCTCAGGTAACGCGCCGCAATTAACTGCAAGAAAAGGATTTGTGGCGCGACGACTTTTAAAGTGAATCGCCCGCGCAATGAGTTCTTTGCCCGTGCCGCTTTCGCCTTGAATCAAAATTCCGGCATTCGTATCGGCGACTTTTTCGACGAGGCGAAAAACTTTTTCCAATCCGGCGCTTTTACCGATAATTTCCGAAAAATTGTAATGTTTATGGAGTTCGCGGCGCAGAGCGCGGTTTTCGCCGAAAAGTTTTTTTGTCCGAACGGCGTTTTTGACTGTTTGCAGCAAATCTTCGTTGACGAATGGCTTGGTTATATAATCATAAGCGCCTTTACGCAGCGCGGCGATTGCCGAATCGATTGACGAATAAGCCGTCATAATTATAAAGAGTGCTTCTTCGTCAATCGCTTTTACCCGGTCGAGCAGTTCTAAACCGTCTATTCCAGCCATTTTTATATCGGACAAAACGATGGAAATATCAGCCGCCGGAAAAATTTCCAGCGCGTTTTCGGCGCTGTCCGCCGTAAAAACTTGAAAGCCTTCGGTTTCTAGCAACTGACGCAGAATCGAGCGCATCAATTCTTCGTCTTCGACTATTAGCACGTTTTGTTTCATAAATATAATAATAACGGTAAATGCTAAATGGTAAATGGTAAATAGAAGAAAGTGTCTCATTTAACATTTACCGTTTAGCGTTATCTTCATTTACAATTATTTCAATGCTTCTTCATCAATTCATAAAAATTCTGTTGATTTTCTGCGTTTTTGCCGGTTTTATAAAAGCGCAGGATACGAATCCGGTCGAGCGGCAGGTTTCAAATCCTTTGACCGACACGCCGAATATCAATCCGGTAGCGCAGGAACAGACTGTCAAAACCTCGAAGCCTTTACCGAATTCGGGCAGAAAACCCGAAGGCGGCGACGATGAATTGTATGTTGACTCGACTACTGAACTAATCGAAGGCGTCGAAGGCGCGCGAGTGTTTGTTCGCACCGGCGCGGTCGATGCGCGTTACGGCATTTATCGTCTGCAAGCCGACAAAATTACGATTTACGAAGCCGACGGCAGAATGGTCGCCGAAGGAAGCGTCGTTTTCGACCAGGGCGAAGACCAGCGAATTACCGGAACACGCGGCGAATTTAATTACCGCACGAAGTTAGGATTTTTTATCGATTCGACCGGCTTTACCAATCAGACGAACGACGGCACAGTGATT
>JALZOE010000081.1 GCA_030857325.1 Acidobacteriota bacterium | reverse complement strand
GATTATCGTCGTCGTTTTTCCGAATGGACGCGCTGTTTTATCTTGCGACATCCGACAAAAATTTATCTCGGAATGTTGGCGTTTTTGACCGCGCTGATCGTCGCTTTGTTTGTTCTCGCCGCCGCATATCTCGGCGCGGGCGTACCTTTGCTGATTGTTTTCGGGCTGCTTTCGCTGATTCCGGCGAGCGATTTGGCATTGAGCGTTTTGAATTGGGATTTTACGCTGACGATTCCGCCGCGCCTGCTGCCGCAGATGGACACGGCGGCGGAAATTCCCGCCGACGCGCAAACAATCGTCGTGATTCCGACGCTTTTGACCGGCGAAATGGTGGTTGAAGAATTGCTGGAAAAACTGGAAGTTTATTATCTCAGCAATCAGGACGAAAATATTTATTTCGGCTTACTCGGCGATTTCGCAGACGCGCCCGCCGAAGAAATGCCGACGGACGCGGCGATATTGAATCGAGCGTTTGACAGAGTTGAAGAATTAAACGAAAGACATCAAAAAAACGGGCGGCGTAAATTTCATCTTTTTCATCGCCGCCGTTTGTGGAACGGGCGCGAAGGAAAATGGATGGGCTGGGAGCGCAAGCGCGGAAAATTGCAGGAATTTAATCGTCTTTTGCGCGGCGCGAAAGATACGAGTTTTACAGCGGTAACGGCGGACGGGGAAATTCTCCGAAAAATTAAATACGTCATCACGCTCGATTCGGATACGCAATTGCCGCGCGACGCCGCCCGCAAACTCGTCGGCGTTGCCGCGCATCCGCTCAACCGCCCGCATTTTGATGAGAAATTACAGCGCGTGACGAAAGGCTACGGCGTTTTGCAGCCGCGCGTCGGCATTTCTTTGACGAGCGCGGCGCGCTCGCGTTTTGCGCGGATTTTCTCCGGCAACACGGGCTTTGACCCTTACACGACGGCGACTTCCGACGTTTATCAGGATTTGTTCGGCGAAGGCAGTTTTACGGGCAAAGGACTTTACGACGTGGATGCTTTCGAGGCTTCGCTGAAAGGGCGCGTACCGGAAAATTCCATTTTGAGCCACGACCTTTTTGAAGGACTTTACGCGCGCTGCGGTTTGGTGACGGACATCGAACTGCTCGACGATTTTCCGACGCATTACGACAGCTTTGCCGGACGTTCGCATCGTTGGGTGCGCGGCGATTGGCAGATTGCCCGTTGGATTTTTCCCTGGGTGAAAGATGCTGACGGGAAAATTGCGCGAAATCGTCTGCCGGTGATCGCGCGTTGGAAAATTTTCGATAATCTGCGGCGGAGTTTAGTCGCGCCGACGGTTTTTCTGTGGCTGCTCGCGGTTTGGACGATTGTTCCCGGCTCGCCGTTTTGGTGGACGCTTTTTGTCGTTTTTGAACTGGCTTTTCCCGTTTACGCTCATCTGCAAACTAATCTCCTGTCGCACCCGAAAGGCGTTTCGTGGAAGAGTCATTTCAGAAGTGTGTTCAGCGATTTTCGCCATAACGCCGTGCAGGTGGCGTTTTCAATCGTCTGCGTCGCGCATCAGGCGTATTTGAAAATTGATGCCGTAACGCGCACGATTTACCGCCAGTTTATCTCGCGGAAAAATCTGCTCGAATGGACGACGGCGGCGCAGTCCGAAAATGAAAATCCGCACGACCAAATATCGTTTCTGCGTTTGATGTGGACGGCGATGCTGCTTGCGGCGGCGGGTTTTGTTTTGATCATATGGCTTCGTCCGGACGCGCTGCTGGTTGCCGCACCTTTTCTGGCGGCGTGGTTTCTTTCGCCTTTCGTCGCCTTTCGGGTCAGCCGTCCGACGCCGGCAGAGCGCGTTTTTTTATCGGCGGACGACGTAAAAACGGCGCGAACGATTGCGCGGCGGACGTGGCGGTTTTTTGAAATTTTCGTCGGCGATGACGATAACTGGCTGCCGCCCGACAATTTTCAGGAAGACCCGCAGCCGAAAATCGCGCACCGCACATCGCCGACGAACATCGGTTTGCTGCTGCTTTCGACCGTTTCGGCGCGCGATTTCGGTTATCTCGGAACGCTCGAACTCACCGAAAGACTGCGCTTTACTTTTGCGACGCTCGAAAAACTCGAAAAATTTCGCGGGCAATTTTTAAATTGGTATGACACGCAGACGCTCGCGCCGCTCGCGCCGCGCTATATTTCGACGGTTGACAGCGGCAATCTCGCCGGACATCTGCTCGCCGTCAAACAATCAATCATCGAGATAACCAATCGTCCGCTGTTCGATAAAAGATTGATTGACGGCTTGCGCGATACGGTCGAACTGCTGCGCGAAGAAGCGGCGCGGTTGAGCGCGGTTCACGGGCGCACCGAAGCGGTGACGGTCAAACAACTGCGCGAAGAAATTGCCAAGTGCGGCGAATTATTGGAAAACCCGCCGAATGAAACACCCGAAGCGTGGACGCTGACGCTCGAGTCGCTGACGGCGCGGCTGGAAGTTTTGACCGACATCGCCGGCGCGCTGGCGCAGGAACACGGCGACTCGCATTTCCGCGAACTGCGTTTTTGGACGACGAGTTTAGCGCATCAAACTCACGCTTTCCGGCGCGACATCGAAACTTTCGTTCCCTGGAAAGAAACCGACTTTGCCCAACTGACGGCGATTATTGAACGCGATTTTCCCGACATCAAACCGGAGTGGCGCGAAACCGAAAGTTTATTCAAATTTTTTCCGTCGCTCGCGCAGCTTCCCGAAGTGTATGAGGCGCTGCGTCTGCGGCTTTTTAACATCGGCGAAGAAATCGGGCGGTGTCAAACGGCTGAAACGGATTGCGCGGCGGTACTCAACGGCTTGCAAATTCTGACGGCTGCCGTTAAAAAAGCCGAACAGGTTGCCGCCGATACGCTCGGTGAATTGAACGCGCTCGCGCTGCAAAGCGAGCAGATTGTCGAGGAGATGGATTTTAGTTTTCTGCTCGACGAAAAACGCAAAGTTTTTTCCATCGGTTACAGCGTTGATAATGAAAAACGCGACAATTCTTTTTACGATTTGCTGGCTTCCGAAGCGCGACTGGCGAGTTTTGTCGCTATTGCCAAAGGCGAAGTTCCGCAGGAACATTGGTTTCGGCTCGGTCGCGCGCTCACGCCGGTTGACGGAAGCCGCGCCCTGATTTCGTGGACGGCGACGATGTTTGAATATCTGATGCCGATTCTGGTGATGCGTGATTACGATGCCACTCTGCTCAATCAAACTTACCGGGCGATAGTTGCCAGACAAATCGAATACGCGGGGAAAAACAATGTTCCGTGGGGCATTTCCGAATCGGCTTACAACGCCCGCGATTTGCAGTTCAATTATCAATACAGCGCGTTTGGTATTCCCGGACTCGGACTGAAGCGCGGTTTGAGCGAAGATTTGGTTATTTCGCCTTATTCAACCGCGCTTGCCGCGCTCGTTTCGCCGCGCGCCGCTTTGGAGAATTTCCGGGTTTTGGCAAAAGAAGGCGCGCTCGCCCGTTTCGGTTTTTACGAAGCGATTGATTTTACGCCCGAACGCTTGCCGCCTAATCAGACCCGCGCCGTCATCCGCGCTTTTATGGCGCATCACCAGGGAATGATTCTGGTCGCGCTGAACAATGTCGTGCATTCCAACCAGATGCAAAAGCGATTTCACGCCGACCCGCTCGTGCAGTCCGCCGAACTGCTGCTTCAGGAACGCATTCCGCGCGGCGTTCCCGCGTCGCATCCACGCGCCGAAGAAGTTTTGTCGGGTCGGGTGGTCAGGCAGTTTTCAGGGCGCGTAACAAGAATTTTCGAGACACCGAATTTGCCGACGCCGCGCACCCAGATTCTTTCCAACGGCGCGTATTCGGTAATGATGACCACTTCCGGTGCGGGCTATTCGATGTGCGACGGGCTTGCCGTCACGCGCTGGCGCGAAGACGCGACGCGCGACAATTGGGGCGCGTTTATTTATCTGCGCGACGTCGCCGGCGGCGCGGTTTGGTCGAGCGGATACCAGCCGATAGGACGGCTGCCGCGATTTTACGAAGTTGCCTTTTCGGAAGACAAAGCCGTTTTTCTGCGCCGCGATCACGGAATCGCCACGCGCACGGAAATTATCGTTTCCCCGGAAGACAATGCCGAAATCCGCCGCGTTTCGATTACCAATCACACGGCGAGTGCGCGCGAAATTGAAGTGACGAGCTACGCGGAAATAGTTTTAGCCGCGCCAAACGCTGACGCGGCGCATCCGGCGTTCAGCAATCTGTCAATCGAAACCGAATTTAACCACGCCGAAAATTCCATCATCGCCAAACGCCGACCCCGCGCCGAAAAAGACAAACCCGTTTGGGCGGTTCACACGATTGCGACGATGGGCGAAACCATCGGCGCGGTGCAGTATGAAACCGACCGCGCCCGTTTTGCGGGACGCGGACACGACGCTTCCGCGCCGCTCGCCGTGATGGAAGACCGCCCGCTTTCAAATACGACGGGCGCGGTGCTGGACCCGATTTTTTCTCTGCGGCGGCGCGTTCGCATTCAGCCGCACGAAACCGTTTCCGTCTCGTTTTCGACCGCCGTCGCTCATTCATACGAGGAAGCCCTGCGGCTGGCTGACCGGTATCACGATTTAATTATCTTTGAACGTGAAGCCGCGCTCGCCTGGACGCGCTCGCAAGTCGAGATGCGTCATCTGAACATTGACCCGGAAACCGCTTATCTTTTTCAAAGACTCGCCGCCCGCATTCTCTATTCGGATTCTTCTCTGCGCCCGCAGCCGAAAGTGCTGGCACTCAACACCAGAGCCCAATCTGATTTGTGGGCTTACGGCATCGGCGGTGATTTGCCCATCGTCGTCGCGCGAATCAATCGCGCTGAAGATCTGCCGCAGGCGCGCCAACTTCTTAAAGCTCACGAATATCTGCGTTTGAAAGGTTTGGTGTTTGATCTGGTAATTTTAAATGACCATCCGGCAAGTTATATTCAATCGCTGCAGGATGAATTGGCAATGCTTGTCCGTACGAGCGGCGAATCGCATCTGCTCGATAAAAACGGCGGAATTTTTCTCAAACGCGCCGACCAGATGTCGGAAGCCGATTTGATTCTGCTTCACACGGTAGCGCGGGCGGTCATCGTCACCGAACGCGGCGATTTTGAAGACCAGCTTGTCAGAAGACCGTTTGAAACAGATTTGCCGAAAGATTTCATCGCCGGAAATCCGGCGCGTTTTTATCCAGAACCGATGCCCAGGCTGCCCGATTTGACTTTTTTCAACGGGCTGGGCGGTTTTGCCGAAAACGGCAAAGAATACGTCACGATTCTCGGCGAAGGACAATGGACGCCCGCGCCGTGGCTGAACGTGATTGCCAACGAAAAGGATTTCGGTTTTCAAGTTTCGGAAACCGGCGCGGGCTTTACCTGGGCGGTCAACAGCCGCGAAAATCGCCTCACGCCGTGGTCAAACGATCCGGTCGGCGACCCGCCGGGCGAAGTGATTTATCTGCGCGATGAAGATACGGGAACCGTTTGGTCGCCGACGCCGCTGCCGATTCGGGAAGTTGAACCTTACGCGATTCGGCACGGACAGGGCTACACGATTTTTGAACATCTGAGTCACGGCGTCGCGCAGGAACTTCTTCTGTTCGCGCCGCTCGACGCGCCCGTTAAAATTTCGCGGCTGCGGCTGCATAATCGAACCGACCGGCGGCGAAAAATATCAATTACAAGTTATAACGAGCTTGTTTTGGGTTTTGAGCGAAGCCGAACCGCGCCGTTTATCATTACGGAAACGGACGAAAAAACCGGCGGCATTCTGGCGCGTAATCCGTATAACAACGAGTTTGCCGGAAGAATCGCTTTTGTCGCGTTAAGCGAACAGGTCAACTCTTTAACGTGCGACCGCAAAGAATTTATCGGGCGCAACGGCAGTATCAAAAAACCGGCGGCGCTGCGGCGTGAAAAACTTTCGGGACGCAGCGGCGCGGGACTCGACCCGTGCGCGGCTTTGCAAACCGTGATTGAACTCGCGCCGGATGAAACACGCGAGATAGTTGTTTTGCTCGGCGAAACCGATTCGAGAGAAGAAGCAGTCAATTTAATTTCGCGTTTCCGCCAGCTCGCCGCCGTCAAAGAAGCCTTTGAAAACGTTTCGGCATACTGGGACGAATTACTCGGCGCGGTGGAAGTCCGCACGCCGGACGCGGCTTTAAATACGATGGTCAACCGCTGGCTTTTGTATCAATCGCTCGCCTGCCGCGTTTGGGCGCGTTCGGCGTTTTATCAATCGGGCGGCGCGTTCGGTTTCCGCGACCAATTGCAAGATGTGATGTCGTTAGTTTATGCGAAACCGGAAATCGCGCGTCAACAGATTCTGCTTGCCGCATCGCGCCAATTCAAAGAAGGCGACGTTCAGCATTGGTGGCATCCGCCGACTGGACGCGGCGTGCGGACGCGCTTTTCGGACGATTTATTATGGCTGCCGTTTGTTACGAGTTTTTATATCAAAGTAACGGGCGACAAATCGGTGCTTGACGAAATCGTGCCGTTTATCGAAGCTCCGCTCCTGGTCGAAGGTCAGGACGATGCTTACATTCAGCCGACAATTTCGACGGAAACGGCGAGTATTTACGAACATTGCGCGCGGGCGATTGACAAAAGTCTGGCGGTCGGCGAACACGGTTTGCCGCTGATGGGTTCGGGCGATTGGAACGACGGAATGAGCAGCGTCGGAAACCTCGGCAAAGGCGAAAGCGTCTGGGTCGGCTGGTTTTTGCTCAACACGCTCGCCGATTTCGCGCCGTTCTGCACGGAACGCCGGGAAACGAAACGCGAGAAAAAATATCGAACGCACATCGAAGATTTGAAAATCGCGCTCGACGAAAACGCCTGGGACGGCGATTGGTTTAAGCGGGCGTATTTTGACGACGGCACGCCGCTCGGTTCGACGGAAAACGAAGAATGCCGGATTGATTCCATCGCGCAGTCGTGGGGCGTTATTTCCGGCGGCGCGAATCCGCAGAAAGCGGTGCGGGCAATGGCTTCGCTGGACGAATATCTGATTCGGCGCGGCGACGGAATCGTGCTTTTATTTACTCCGCCTTTTGACAAAAGTTCGCTTGAGCCGGGATATATCAAAGGTTATATTCCGGGTGTGCGCGAAAACGGCGGGCAATATACACACGCCGCGCTCTGGACATTGATTGCGTTTGCGATGCTTGGCGACGGCGACAAAGCGGGCGAATTATTCGCCTTGCTCAATCCGATCAATCACGCTTCGACCCGCGCCGGTCTGCACAAATACAAAGTCGAGCCGTATGTCGCGGCGGGCGATGTTTATGCCGAACAAGCGCACACGGGGCGCGGCGGCTGGACGTGGTATACGGGTTCGGCAGGCTGGATGTATCGCGCCGCGCTCGAATCAATGCTCGGTTTTCATTTGCAGGGCGAAACGCTCAAAATCAATCCGTGCATTCCGCGCGGCTGGCGCGAATTTGAGATCAATTACCGGCGGGGAAAAACGCTTTACGAGATAAAAGTCGAAAATCCGCTGAGCGTCTGCTGCGGAGTCGCCGAAGTCCGGCTCGACGACGAACTTTTATCGTCCGGCGAAATTCCTCTGACCGACGACGGGCTAACGCACCGAGTGCGCGTTACACTTGGTGAAATTAAAAGTTGAAAATTTCTTTTGTATAAACTTAGGGTCTATGGGCGACCGTTGAAAATCTGGGATTGAGTTTAACGGAATCAAAAGAGCTGTTGCGAAAAACCCAACAAGTAATGGTTCAGGAGCAAGTCAGGGAGTTTCTCAAAGAGTCTGAGACCTGTCCGCATTGTCGGCGGAAAAGATTGAGCAAAGGCAGTCATCGTCTGGTCTATCGAACGCTTTTCGGTAAAATGGAACTCGACAGTCCACGACTTTTTTATTGCCGATGTGAATTGACAGAAGATTCGGTAAAAACGAAAACATTCAGTCCGTTAGCCATCGCTTTGCCGGAGAGGACATCGCCGGAACTGCTTTATCTGGAATCGAAATTCAGCGCACGGATTTCGTTTGATCTCAGTCGTCAACTACTGGCGGAAGTGCTGCCTCTGCACGAAGAGTTTAACGCGACGACGATCAGAAATCATTTACATTTGATCGGCGAAAGATTGGAATCCGAGTTAGGCGAAGATAAAGGAATGTTTATCGAAGGCTGTCCGCGCGACTGGGCGAATCTGCCGCGCCCGGATTTGCCTTTGATGGTCGGAATTGACGGCGGTTATGTTCACTCGAATAATCCCCGAAGCCGACCAGAAGGCTGGTTTGAAATGATTGTCGGGAAAAGCATTAAGTCAGACGGCACGGCGAAATGTTTCGGCTTTGTCTGCGGCATTGACCGGAAGCCGCGCCGTCGTCTTTTTCAAGTTTTAGAAGCGCAGGGAATGCAGATGAATCAGCAGATTACTTTTTTGTCGGACGGCGGCGAGACAGTCAGAGAATTACAATATTATTTGAATCCGCAGTCGGAACATCTGCTCGATTGGTTTCATATCACGATGCGCCTGACCGTGATGCGGCAGATGGCTCGCGGTCTGGAAAATGCGGAATTAAAAGAATTGATATTGCCGATGAT